>JBBSOS010000141.1:0-6714 GCA_038259505.1 Candidatus Limnocylindrales bacterium
CACGCCAGGGTCAGCGGGCCAGGCGACGTCGCAGGCAGGCACCGTCGAGGTCCAGGGCGTGCGTCTGGGCGCATCGCCGCGGTCGTTCACCCACGGTGGAGCGAGCGGGACGCGGCTGTGGGTCGACCCGGACCAACGATTGGTGTTCGTGCTCCTGAGCAACCAATGGAATGGCAGCGCGGTGCCGGCGCTCGACGTCCTGGCCGCCGTCTATCGGGGCTGGCCGACCTGACGGCCGCGACCGAGGATGCACTCAGACGGGCACGCCCTTCTCGATGGGCACGTTGATGAGCGAGCCGTACTCGGTCCATGAGCCGTCGTAGTTCTTGACGTGCTGGTAGCCGAGGAGTTCGTGGAGCACGAACCACGAGTGGCTCGAACGCTCGCCGATCCGGCAATAGGCGATGACGTCCCTGTCTGGCGTCACGCCCTTGGCCGCGTAGTGGGCAGCCAGGGTATCCGCATCCTTGAAGGTGCCATCCTCGTTGACGGTCTGGGCCCACGGGGCGGAGGTCGCGCCGGGGATCCGCCCGGCACGCTGGGCGGTCTCGGTCATGCCTGGGGGCGCGGTGATCTCCCCGTTGAACTCGGCCGGTGACCGGACATCCACCAACGCGAGGCCGGGATCGCCGAGTCGGGTGAGGATGTCGTCTCGAAACGCGCGCAGGCTCCGGTCGACTTCGCCCACGGACACGTCGGTGGCCTCGTACCGGGGCACATCGACCGTCACCGGGAGCCCATTGTCGAGCCAGAACTTGCGGCCGCCGTTGAGGATGCTGACGCGCTGCCAGCCGTGCAGCTTCAGTTGCCAGTAGGCCCAGGCAGCGAACCAGTTGTTGTTGTCGCCGTAGAGCACGACGTGGGTGTCCCGGGCGATCCCGGAGCCGGACAGCAGGGACGCCAGATCCTCGCCGCTGATGATGTCCCGCCGGACGCCATCGGAGAGCTGGCTGGTCCAGTCCCAGGCAACGGCCCCGGGGATATGGCTCTGGTCGTAGGCTGACGTATCAACGTCGACCTCGATGAACCGGACACCCGGGTCGTCGAGATGCTGCCGGGCCCATTCCGCGCTGACGAGGGCGCCCTCTGTCGCGTAGTCGGTCATGTCTGCTCTCCGCTCATGGTGGTGCTCGCCGATCCGCGATCCCTGGTCGATCGGTCATCAAGAGGTTCGTGCGTCCGCGCGGCGTCCGCAGCCAGGTCAGGGGGTCGCCCCCTCTTCCACCGCGAAGACCCGGAGACGCTCGATACACGCGGCCGAGAGCCGCGCGGTCTGGCGGACCAGCCATGGTCCCACGCGTGATGTGTCCTCGATGACCAGTTCCGGACCGGCCACGCCATCGCGCATCTCGATCCCCGACATCGTGCGGAAGTCAGACTGCCAGTTGGACTGCAGCTGGACCACGGCGGCGATGACCACCCCGCGTGAGAACGACCAGTCGACGTAGTCGGCGTTGAGCCGGTCCACGATGTCGCGGATGCGCACGGGCGTGGCGCGTTCGAGGCGTGCCACCAGATGCGCGACCCGCAGATCCGCGAACGGGTCGCCCGCTTCCGCGATGGTCGGTGGCTGGAGATCGGCGGCTGGCAGGTCCGGCACCTCGTGGACGGTGAGCATCATCGGGCGTTGGCGGGTTGGGACCGCATGAGGCTAGCACGGCACTGATGACACGACCCATCGATGCCCGCAGCGGTACGGTCAGCCGCCGGTTCGGGTGCTGCCGGTCCTGGTCGGTGGTGGCGGACCTGGCGCATCGTCCGGGAAACCGAGGACATATTCGGTCCCGTCGGGTCCCTTGACCCCACTGGGCGTGGCGTGTCGGACGAGGACCGGCCCTGGAGGTGGTCGCCCGAAGACCTGCTGTTCGATGCCCGCGATGGCACCGCCGATGGCACCGCCGATCTGCTGGAATCCGGTCGACTTCATGGGTGGCGTCCTGGGGCCCTGGAAGTCCGCGTCGGACGGCTCCATCGGGTCGACGTCGACATCAGCGGCACCCGTCACCCGATGGGACGGCCCCGGCGGTATCACTGGCTTGGGTCGGAGCTTGCGTGATCGCATGGACGGAGAGCCTATGCCGATCGGCCACCCGCTGTCAGGTGGCCACCTTGCGCCCGGCCATCGCATCATGGCCCGATATGCCACCCGCGACCGCGGCCCGGAGCACATGCGAGAGCGAGAAACCCACGCTGGCGCCCACGAGGACGCTCGACACGATGACCAGCGTGACCTGGCCGCCGACAGCATCGAGCAGCACCCCGGCCGTCAGCGTGCCGATGGGTGCCAGACCCACGGAGATGGTGCGGGCCGAGCTGCCGACACGGCCGAGGAGGTGGTTGGGCGGGATCGTCGAGCGGAGCGTGATGTAGGGCACGAACACCAGTGCGCTCGCGACGCCGGCCGCCACCGCGAATCCTGCCTGGAGCACCGGCTGGCCGCTGACGGCAAAGGCGAGGAACGCGACCGCTGAACCCACATTCGCGACGAGCATCATCCGGCCCAACCGGGCGCGGCTGAAGCGGGTCGCGATGAGCGCGCCGATGAGCGAACCCGCGCCGTAGGCGCTCAGGACGAGCCCGACGACCCCGGGGCCTTCTGCCCGGTCGATGGTCAGGAAGAAGATCACGACGGGTGCCACGGGTGCCGTGGTGACGCTGATGATGGTCCAGAACGGGATGATGACCCGCAGCACCGGCTGCCCCACGATGAACGAGACGCCTTCCCGGATGTCCGCGACCAGATGCGAGTCCTCGCCCGTGCGGTCTGCTCGCAGCGGCCGCCTGATGAGCATCAGACTGCCCGCGGAGACCAGGAACGAGCAGGCATCGAGGGCAAGCGTGGGTCCCGGACCCAGTACCGCCACGAGGGCGCCAGCGATGGCCGGCCCGATGACGAAGGAGGCGCTGAAGATGGCTTCCGCGTACCCGCTGGCCCGTCCGACCTGCCCACCATCGACGACCGATGGGATGGCCGCGGTCCAGGCGGCCAGGAACAACACCCGGAGTGCGTTGACCGGGAACGTGACCAGGAGGATGACACCCATGGTCGGCCAGCCGAGCAGCACCGACAGCGGCACGAGCGCCGTGAGCAACGCCCTGCCGACGTCCGCAACGATGATCATCCGGCGCCGGTCCCAGCGGTCAGCGAGGGCGCCCGCGGGCAGTCCCAACAGGAGGTCCGGGAGCAGTTGGAGCACGCCCACGACACCCATGGCGACCCCCGACCCGGTGAGCGCCACGACCAGCAGCGGCAGCACGGTCAGCGAGATGGCGTCGCCGAAGGCGGACACCGCCTGACCGGCGAGGATGATGCGGAACTCGCGGTTCTGCCCCAGACCAGGGGCCTCCGGAGTGTGAGCTGTGAGGGCCGTCCCCGCAGCGGGCAGCACCACGCCGGATAACTCGGCATCGCTCAGGTCCATGGCGACGGCCGCCGGGTCGAGGGGCAGGATCGTCTGCTGATCGTCCCCCACCATGCTCGGACGATATCAGGACCCCGGCGCCGCCCTCGAGACGCCAGCGCACGGCGTCCCGACGACCCCGGGGCGCGCGCCAGGAGGCGCTACAGCAGCTCGCCGTGGACGGAGGCTGTCGGCTCGCCCTCACGAGGGCGAGGCTCCTCGCCTGGACCGTAGCTGACCACCGCGTCGCTGGCCGGGGTCCCGCTGGCCGAGGTCCCGTCGATCGTCAGCACGGGCGGCGGCATCCTGCCGCCGTTCGCTCTGCCGTCGATGGCGCCGACCCCGTACGGCACCCACTTCGACGGCTCCTGGAGCCGGTGCGCATCGAGATTGCCCCGGGCATGGACCTCGTCGAAGCCGCGTGGTTCGATCCACATCCGGTCGCCCTGCAGGAGCCCGTGGACGCCGCCCTGCCCCGGCTCCGTGCGCTGGTCCCGGCAGTAGGAGCAGGCAACGGTGTCGTGTCGCACGTAGCTCTCGGGCTCCTCGTAGGTGGTGATGTAGCCCTCGTAGTTGCGCAGCACCACCTTGTGGTCGGAGTAGCTGATGAGGTAGTTGGGCATCACCGGGATCTTGCCCCCACCACCGGGTGCGTCGATGACGTACGTGGGCACCGCGTAGCCGCTCGTGTGACCCCTGAGTCCCTCGATGATCTCGAGGCCCTTGCCCACGGGCGTCCGGAAGTGCCCGGAGCCTTCCACGAGATCGCACTGGTAGAGGTAGTACGGCCGGAGGCGGTTGGCGACCAGCTTGTGAACCAGCGCCCGCTGGATGTGGACGCAGTCATTGACCCCGGCAAGGAGCACCGACTGGTTGCCCACCGGCACTCCGGCGCGGGTGAGCCGATCCACCGCGCGCGACACCTCGGGCGTGATCTCGTTGGGATGATTGAAGTGGAGGTTGATCCACAGCGGGTGATACCTGCCGAGCATCGCGCACAATTCGTCGTCGATGCGCTGGGGCAGGAACACCGGCACGCGAGAGCCGATGCGCACGATCTCGATGTGGGGGATCCCCCGCAGGCCACGCAGGATCGACTCCAGGAGCCTGGGCGCCAGCGTCAGGCCGTCGCCGCCACTGATGAGCACGTCGCGGACCTGGGGTGTGCGGCGCAGATAGTCCAGTTGGGCCTCGTGGTCCCGCCGGTTGAAATTCTGCGTCGGGTCGCCCACGATCCGGGAGCGAGTGCAGTACCGGCAGTAGCTGGCGCACTGCGTGGTGATGAGCATCAATACCCGATCTGGATAACGGTGTACCAGGCCGGGTACCGGTGAGTGGCGATCCTCCGCGAGGGAGTCCTCCATCATCGCCGTGAACGCCTGGTGCTCACGACCCAGCGGGATGACCTGGCGCCGGATCGGGTCGTCCGGGTCATCGGCATCGATGAGGCTGAGGAAGTACGGCGTGATATCGACCCGGAACCTGTCGGGCGCTGAGAGGCCGTCACGCTCCTCGTCCGTGAGGTGCAGGATCCGCTCGATCTCCTCGACATCGTTCACGCGATGTGACAGTTGCCAGCGCCAGTCGTCCCACTGTTCGTCCGGTACGTCGGTCCAGGGCGCTGCCCGCCGGCTTCGCGCAGGGCGCCCATCGGGCCCCTGGAGACGCGCCGGGTCGCGCGGGTTGACCCAGGGTGTCTCGCTGGGAAGCGTGATGGCGGTTGTATCCATGACTGGCTCCTGACGCTGACGAGCGACCGGCTCAAGCGATGCTATCGACGGGCTCGAGCGATGCTATGGATACGGATCATGCAGAGTGGATAGTGCGGGAATGATACATCGGCCGTCGCGTGCTGACCTTGGACTTCGTGAACTGGGTCGAGGCGCCAAGGCGGACCAGATGTAGCCCTCGGTCGATCGGCAAGCAAAGGCCAGAGCGTTCAGGTTAGGGCCACCTGATACGTCCGGTCAGGCGACGTTGACTGCCGTTGGCTGGTCGATCTACCATCGGCGCACATATCCGATCCCACAGGTAGGAGTTCCGATGCCGGCCGTTCGTCCCCGCCTCGCCGTCCCGATGCTCGCCCTACTCGCCCTACTCGCCCTACTCGCTGTCGGGAGCGTCGTCCCGGCCCAGGCCCAGGGACCCGAGGCGCGTGTCCAGGTGGCGCTGAGCGAGACTGGCTGCGATCCGACCACGATCAGCGTGCCGGCCGGACCGGTCGTGTTCGAGATCACCAACCTCGGTGGCGACGTGGGGGAGTTCGAAATCCTCGATGGCGACTTCGTCGTGGACGAAGTCGAGAACATCGTGCCGGGTTTCCAGAGCGACCTGGCCACCCGACTCGACGGCGGCCGATATGCGGTGGTCTGCTATTCCCCGCAGGCGCAACGCGGCACCCTGAGCGTGACCGGTGCTGGCGATACGAGTCGCCCCCCGTCCGATGTCGTCGACCCAGCGACCCTGACGGCCTATCAGGCCGAGTACGAGACCTATGTGCGCGCCCAGAGCCGTGACTTCGTCGCCCGGGTGGCCACGTTCGCGGCCGCGATCAAGGCCGGCGACCTGGAGACCGCGCGCAGCCTGTACGCCAGTACTCGCATCCCGTGGGAGACCATCGGACCCATCGCGGAGCTGTTCAGCGACCTCGATCGGTCCGTCAACTTCCGCGCGGCGGACTTCGCCGGCGTCGATGACCCGGCCTGGACCGGCTTCCATCGCATCGAACGGATCCTGTGGGTGGGCGGCGCGTCCGGCGACCTGGACGCACTGGCCGATGGCCTGCTCGCGGACGCTCGCGACCTCGACACACGACTGGCGACCCTGTCGGTCGACCCGTACCTGATGGCCCAGGGTGCGGGCGCCCTCATCGACGAGATCGCCGAGACGACGATGACCGGCGGGGGCGATCGCTATTCGGGCACCGATCTGGTCTCCATCCAGGCCCATATCGATGGGTCCAGGAAGATCATCGACATCCTGCGCCCGACCCTGGACCGGGTCGCACCCGACTACCTTGCCCAGCTGGATGCGGCGTTCGCGGCCGTCGACGACATCCTGTCCAGATATCGCGACGGGGATGTGTTCAGGGCCTTCGGGGATGTCACGGCGGCTGACCTGACGGCCATGCAGAGTGCCCTGGCCGGCCTGGCCGAGACCCTGTCGCCGCTCGCCGGCACCCTCGGCCTGACTGCCTGAGTTCACGTGCCGAAGCGGCGACCAACCAGCTCGTGCTACCCGGTCGTCTGACAGGGATCCCGGATCACTGCCCAGCGCCCGGCTCACGCCCAGCCCCCGGATCACGCCCAGCGCC
>JBBSOS010000142.1:0-6712 GCA_038259505.1 Candidatus Limnocylindrales bacterium
AGGGCCCGGGCGAACACCAGGAGGGCCGCCACGAGCAGGTACAGGACGATCGTCCAGCCGTTCCGACGCACGACCCGGACGAGCACCGGCGTGTCCGCGCTGGCGAGTCCCTCCGCGGCGGGAGCGACGGCACTCACGACCCGCGGTCCACGTTGGCAGTGGCGACCGCATCGTCGGTCCCGCGGACAGCAGCTTCGGCCGTGGTCACCGGCATCGGCTCGTCCGGCGGCAGGCCATATGCCGCACGCAGCAGGACGGGTTCGGTGGCGACGGCAGCCGGCATCTCATCGACCACGCGGCCACCGAAGATGACGACGGTGCGGTCACAGACGAGCTGGATCTCCTCCAGCTCGGACGTGTACAGCAACACCGCGGAGCCGGCAGTGGCGAGGTCACGCAGCAGTGCGTAGATCTGGCGCTTGGTCCGGATATCGATGCCCCGGGTGGGGTCGAAACAGAGCAGCGTCTGGACGCCGGTGGCGATCCAGCGGGCGATGGTGACCTTCTGCTGATTGCCGCCGGAGAGCCGCCGGACCTCGGCCTGAGCCCGGGTGTCGATCTGGAGGCGCCCGACGGCCTCGTCCACGGTACGTCGTTCGCCCGCGACCCGGATCGGCCCCCAATGGCGTGCGGGTGCCGAGAAGGGGAGCGCCACGTTCTCCCGCACGGACCGCTGCGGCAGGAGCGCCTGGAGTCGGTCCGCCGGTACGTAGACCAGGCCCGCCCGGATAGCATCAGCGGGGTGTCGGAAGCTCACCGAGCGACCATCCACCCGGATCTCGCCGCCTGCCGCGCGCCTGGAGCCGGCGAGGATCTCGAACAGCTCATCCTGGCCCTGTCCCTCCAGTGCCACGACACCCAGGACCTCGCCGATGCGCAGGTCGAACGACACATCCGTCAGCTTGGTGCCCGCACGGAGCCCTCGGATCGACAGGCGGACCGCCGCACGAGCATCCGGAGCATCCACGCGTGGCGCCAGGACGGGTGCAGGGGCCTGCTGCTGATCCGCGGGTCCCAGCATCAGGCCCACGATGCTGTCCTCGGCACCGGGTCCCATATCCACGACCCCCACCGTCTCGCCGTCGCGCAGCACCGTCGCGCGATCACACAGGGCGGAGATCTCGATGAGCCGGTGGGAGATGAAGATCACCGAGCGACCGGACTCGCGCTGGCGGCCGACGACCTCGAGGACCCGCTCGGTCAGGTCGGCCGGCAATGCCGCCGTGGTCTCGTCCATGAGCAGGATGTCCGGCTCGTGTGCCAGGGCTCGTGCGAGGTCGATGATGCGCAGTGTCGGCAGCGGCAGGTCACGGGCGTACGCGGCGAGGTCGATGCGGGGGACGCCCAGCTCCGTCATCCAGGCTCGGAAGGCCTCGACGGAGGTACCCGTCAGGCGCAGGTTGTCGGCGATGTCCAGGTCCGGGATGACCGACGGGTCCTGGTAGACCGACACCATCCCTGCTCGGCGGGCATCGACGGGCGAGCGGATGACCCGCTCCGTGCCCCGGATGGTGATGCTGCCACTGTCCGCCCGGACGGCTCCGGTCAGGATCTTGACCATCGTGCTCTTGCCGGCACCGTTGGCGCCCATGAGCGCATGCACCTCGCCCGGGCGAACGGCCAGGGAGGCACTCCGCAACGCGGTCACCGCGCCGTACCGCTTCGCGATGCCGCTGGCGTCCAGGAGCAGGTCGGTCATGGGGTCGGTCCCGGCTGTGGTTCGAGGGGTGTCGGACGTTCCGACACCCCTCGAGGACCGTTCGGGACGCTGGACTACTGCTCTCCCGGACCCTTGCAGGCCAGGAGCTGGTCCTTGGTGTAGGTCGTCCAGCCGGGGACGCTCAGGCCAAGGGGCCAGGTCGGGTCCAGGGACGGATCGGAGGCAGCCGCGAGGGCAGCCTTGCCGGCGTCGCTGACGTTGTCCCAGACCTCTGGCGTGAGCAGGGACAGCTTGTCGGCGGGCGGATCGCCGTCGAGGATCCTGAGCGCGAGGGCGACGCCCGCGCCACCCACGGAACCCGGGTTGGTGACCGCGGCGCCCGTCAGGCCGGGGGAGTTGGTCGTGTCCAGCAGTTGCGCGACGAAGCCGCTGTTGTCCGCGCCGACCACCGGCACGAAGGGGACACCAGCCGTCTTGAAGGCATCCACGATGACGTTGTCGATGCCCGAGGTCCAGACGCCGTCGATATGGGTGCCGGCGTTCAGCAGGTCGGTGATCTGCTGGGTGCCGTCAGCCTGGGCCCAGTTGGTGAACGTCTCGCTCAGGAGGTTGATGCCCGGGTTCTCGGCGAGAGCCCGCTTGAAGCCGGTGTCGCGGTCGGTGTCGGCCTGCACGCCGGCGATACCGCGCATGTACACGACATCACCGGTACCGCCGAGCTGCTCGAACAGCCACTTCGCGCCGAGGTAGCCGTAGTTCTCCTGGTCGTTGGACAGGATGTACGCGTTCGGGTCGGTGACCGGTGAGTCGACAGCGACCACCGTGATGCCGGCCGCGTTCGCCTCGTCCAGCGCCGGGTTGAGCGCGGCGGGATCGGCAGGGTTGACGACGATGGCGTCGACACCATCGGAGATGAGGGTCCGGAGGTCAGCCAGCTGCCCCGCGGCGTCCGTGGTGCGGTGGATGACGTTCATGCTGGCGACTTCGCCCGATGCGAGCGCCTGGGCCTTCATCGAGCAGATCATCTCCTCGCGCCAACCGTTGCCGGCCGCGTTGTTGGAGATCCCGATCTTGTACTCGTGGGCCATCATGCCCGACGCGTCGGGCGACTGGGCTGCAACGGGCGCGGCGATGGCGGCTGCCAGGATGGCGATGCCGGCGCCGGCGAGCAGCTTGTGCGCTGATCGATCCATGTGTCTGTGTTCCTCCTCAAGGGGTCGCCGGCGAGGCACTGGGTCAGGTCGCCGGTCGTGGACGTTCGGACCTCGTGGCCACTGTCTGGTCTGGTGCACCTCCTCTGTCAGGGCTTGTCGATCGCACGAGCGATCCGTCGGGCGTATTCGTCATAAGCAGCCTGGAACAGCTCCCTCGACCGGTCGGGACCGACCTCGGATGCCCGGCTGATGACTGGTGGCATCGCGCCTCGCTCGGTGAGCAGTTGCGCGACCCGCACCTTGATGGAGTTGACGATGGCGACGTTGGTGATGGTCGACCCGGGGCCCACGGGTGTGTCCAGGCCATCGATGTGGACCAGTGCGTCGCCGGGCGGCGTGCACAGATCGATGACCAGGTCTGCCTCGTCGAGGAGCCGGGCGCCCACCTCGCGCGCAGGTTCCGCGGACATCGACTGGGCCACGGACGTGACCGCGATGACCCGCAGACCCCGGGATCGAGCGCCGCGGGCCATCTCGACGGGGACCGCGGTCAGGCCACTGGCCGAGAAGATCATCATCACATCCTGCGCCCCGAACGTGAAATTGGACAGGATGATCTCGGCGAGGCCCGGCACACGCTCGATGAACATCGCCTGGCGCTGGCCATTGGACCCCACGACCTGGGTGTGGAATGTCATCGACAGCTCGACCATGGGATGGAATCCCGGGAACGAGCCATAGCGCGGGAACATCTCCTCCACCGGGATGCGTGAGTGTCCCGTGCCGAACAAGTGCACCAGGCCACCTGCCCCGATGGCATCGGCACACCACCCGCTTGCCTGCTCGATGGCATCTGCCTGGGTCTCGGCAAGTCGGGCCAGCAGGTCCCGGGCGAGATCGATCCAGGTCGCACCGGCAACCGTGCTACCCGCGTCGGTCATATGCGGTCCCCGGGAGGGCCGCTGTCGACGGGAGGGCCGCTGTCGACGGGAGGGTCGATGGCGACGACCTCCCAGCGTCCGCTCGCCATGGAGCGATATGCGGCATCCAGCACCTGGTTCACGACGAGCCCGTCGTGGAAGGTCTCGCGCGGCGCCACACCCGCCCGGAACGCCTCCAGCATGTGGCCCATCATCGCGTCGTGGCCGTGGACGTACGTCTCGTCGGGCACCGGGAACACCCAGCCGGTGTCCGCGTCCGCCTTCTCCGCGAGGTACCCCGCGGGCTGCTCGATGAAGGCGCGCATGGGTGTCGAGGCCATGTCGGAGATGACCCGGCCGCCGGTCCCGGTCAGTTCAAAGCGGCCCTCCAGGCCCCCCTTGCTCGACCACGAGACATCCATGGTGGCTACCCGGCCGTCCTCGAACCGCAGGAGCATCACGGCATTGTCCTCGGCCTTGGTCCGGTCACGGTGGACGAGCGTATCGCCCCAGGCGAACGCGTCTCGGATGCCCACCTCCTTGCCGAACAGGTAGCGGGCAGCCTCGATGCCATGCGATGCCATGTCCAGGAGTGCCCCGCCGCCGGCGGTCGCGGCGTCCCAGAAGTGTTCCGCGTGGGGGCCACTGTGAGCCTCACGTGCCCGGAAGCCGATGGGACGCCCGATGGCGCCCGCCTCGACCATCTCCCGCATGCGGACCATCTCGGCCCCGAACACGACGTTTTCCAGATAGCCATGCCACACGCCCGCGGTGGTGACGGCCGCCAACGCTGCCGCTGCCTCGGCGCCGGTCCTGCCGAGCGGCTTGGTGCACGCGACGCCCTTGCCGTGCCGGGCGGCTGACTCGACAGCCTCCACGTGGAGTTCGTTGGGCAAGGACACGATGACCAGGTCGACGTCGACATCGGCGCACACGGCGTCGATGGAGTCATACGCTCGCGCGTAGCCGTTCCGGGCAGCGAACGCAGTCCGCCGGTCCGCGTCGCGGCCGTAACATGCCACCGCGCGTGCCGCAGCGACATGCCGCAACCCCTGGTGATGGAACTGGCCGATGAAGCCCGTGCCGAGCAAGCCGATGCCGACCGTGTCGGGCACGTCCTCAGTACCCCCCGCCAACCGAGCTGGGCGCCGGTGCCGGCGTGGCGGTACCGGCCTTGCGGGCCCGGAAGTCATCGAGGATAGTGCTGGTGGTGGTGGCCCCGATGCGCGTGACGCCGACGGCCATGACCTCCAGCAGTGCGTCCAGGGTGCGGACACCACCGGCTGCCTTGACCTGGACGTGTGGAGCGGTATTGGCCCGCATCAGCTTGAGATCGTCGATGGTGGCGCCCGATGGCGCGAATCCGGTGGAGGTCTTGACGAAATCGCCGCCGGCCGCTTCGGTCAACCGGCAGGCGCGGACCTTCTCGGCATCGGTCAGGTAGGCGTTCTCGAAGATGACCTTGACGATGGCGCCCGCATCGTGGGCGACCTGGACCACGGCAGCGATGTCCGCCTGGACGTCGGCGTCACGCCCGGACTTCAGCGCACCGATGAGGAGCACCATGTCCAGCTCCGTGGCGCCGTCGGCAAGCGCTGCGCGCGCCTCGACGACCTTGGTGTCGGTGCGCTGGTTGCCGTGGGGGAAGCCGATGGTCGTGCCCACCTGCACATCGGTGCCCGCAAGGATGGCACCCGCCCTGACCACATCCGCCGGCCGAACGCACACCGACGCCACGTCGTATGCCGCCGCGAGCTCACAGCCTGCGCGCACGAACGCGTCGTCGAGCTCCGGCTTGAGCAACGAGTGGTCGATGGTCTTGGCGACGTCGCGATAGTCGAGCTGCTCGATGGAGCGGGTCATGTCACTCACTTGATGTACGGCCGGAGGGTGTCGCGGGCGACGAGGAAGCCGCGCTTGACCAGGTCATCGGACCCTTCGAAGCCTCGGTCCTCGTGCTCGATGATGATGTCGCCGTCGTAGCCCGCACGGTACAGCGCCGAGAAGAACACCCGCCAGTCCACCTCCCCCAGCCCGGGGATCCGCGGCACCTGCCAGCCGATGCCCGCGGACAGCGTGCCGCGCTCGTACAGGCCCTCACGGTCGATCATGAGGTCCTTGGCCTGGACATGCAGGATGTGTGGACCGAACTCGCGGATGAAGCGTTCCTGGTCGATCATCAGCCAGACCAGATGCGACGGGTCGTAGTTCAGGCCGACCGTGTCCGGCCACTGCTCCAGGATCCGCCGCCAGATCCGCGGGCTCCAGGCGATGTTGTGACCACCCGGCCACTCGTCGTCGGAGAAGATCATGGGGCAGTTCTCGATGGTCAGCCGAACGCCGTGGTCGCGCGCGCAGGCCACGATGTCCGGCCAGATCCGCAGCGCATCCGCCCAGTTGGCGTCCAGCGTCCTCGCCGCATCACCGCCCATGAACGTGTTGACGAGGCCGACGCCCATCTTCCCGGCAGCCTCGATGACCAGGCGGAGATGTCCGATGACGTGCTCGCGCTGGAGCGGGTCCGGATGCATCGGGTTGGGATAGAAGCCGAGTCCGGAGATACTGAGGCCGGCGTCGGCGACCCAGCCCGCGATCTCCGTCGCCTGGGTGGTTGACAGGTTCACGACATCGATGTGCGAGGTGCCCGCGTACCGGCGGGTGGTCCCAGTGGCACGCGGCCAGCACGCGATCTCGAGGCTCTCGAAGCCGTTGGACGCGGACCACGCGGCGACCTCGGTCAAGGTCGCCTCAGGGAACGGAGCTGTCAGCAGACCGAGCTTCATGCGAGGCACTCCTCCACGTCAACCCAGCGGCCCTCACGGGCCGACCGCAGGACCGCATCGCCCAGGAGCATCTCACGATGTCCATCCGCGAACGACGCGAACGTCGGGTGGTCCGGCAGATGTCCCTGGGACACCGCATGGTAGATGGCCCGGAACAGCGCGTGGAACGTGTCGCCCAAGCCGTCCACATGACCA
>JBBSOS010000143.1:0-6706 GCA_038259505.1 Candidatus Limnocylindrales bacterium
ATCCTGTCGAGAGGCGAGTTCGCGACCGCCTACACGCCATATCAGCCGGAGATCTCCCAGGGTACGCTCCAGACCATCTACGAGTACCAGTCGATGGTCGCCGAGCTCACCGGTCTGCCGGTCGTGTCAGCGTCGCACTATGACGGGGCCGCCGCGACCGCTGAAGCCGCGCTCATGACCATTCGAGCCACCGGTCGCGACCGGGTGCTGGCGAGCCGGGCGATCCATCGCCACTACCTCGAGACGACCCGAACCTACTTCTCGGACGGTCGCCATATCCTCGAGGAGCTGCCGACATTGGCCGATGGTACGACGGACCTGGACGCGCTCGAGGCCGCTCTCACCGACGGTGGCCGGCCCGTCGCCGGTGTGCTGCTCGGACAACCCAACGCGTTCGGCGTGCTGGAACCCATGGCCCGTGCCGCCGACCTGGCGCACGCGGCAGGCGCCCTGTTCGTGGCTGTGGTCGAGCCAGTGAGCCTGGCCGTGCTCGCCTCGCCCGGCGAGACCGGCGCCGACATCGCGGTGGGCGAGGGCCAGCCACTCGGCATCCCGGTCCAGTACGGCGGTCCCTATCTGGGCATCCTCGCCGCGACGGAGGCGCTCACCCGCCAGGTCCCCGGACGACTGGTTGGCCGGACGCGCGATGTCGACGGGCGACGTGCCTACGTGATGACGCTGCGGGCGCGGGAGCAGGACATCCGGCGCGATCGGGCTGCCAGCAATATCTGTACCAACCAGGCACTGTGCGCACTGGCGGCAACGGTCTATCTCGCGACGCTCGGTCCCCACGGGCTGCGCGATGTGGCGGCCGGTGGTGCTGCCGCGGCCCGGAAGCTGGAACGGTCGCTCAGGGCGTTCGGTATCCGGCGGGTGCACGACGGTGCGTACCTCAACGAGTTCGCCATCGTGGTGCCGGATGCCGCCGCGGTCCACAGCGCGCTACTCGACCAGGGGGTCCTGGCAGGGCTGCCGCTTGCGCGCTGGTATCCCGATGACCCCCTGCTCGCCGATGCGCTCCTGGTATGCGCCACGGAGGTGACCACGGACGAGCACATCGAGCGGCTCGTCGATGCCTTGGCGGCACACGTGGCGGTGGCGGCATGACGCTCGGCAGCGAGCCATCGCTCGCGGGCGAACGCCCACCCGCCGACGGACGCCCACCCGCCGACGGACGCCCACCCGAGGCCGAACCGTCGTTCGCGGTCCAACGATCGACCGATATCGGCCTGTCGATGCGCGACACGGGGGAGGGGATGCTGGGACCCCGACGGGCCGTCGGGCCGTCGTTGCAGCCGACGCTCGCAGAGCTGTCGGTGCCCGGTCGTCACAGTGACCAGGTGCCACACCCACCAGCGGATGCACTCGACGGGATCCCTGCCGCACAGTTGCGAGGCAGCCCACTCGCGCTGCCGGAGCTGTCCGAGCCACAGGTGGTCCGCCACTTCACCAACCTGTCGCAGCTCAACTATTCGGTCGACGGTGGCTTCTATCCGTTGGGCTCGTGCACCATGAAGCACAACCCGCGGGTGAACGAATGGGCTGCGCGGCTGCCGGGCTTCGCGTCCCTGCATCCGCTGGCGCCCGATGCACTGGCCCAGGGCTCGCTGCAGGTGCTGTGGGAGCTCCAGGCGATGCTGTCCGAGATCGGTGGCATGGCGGCGACCACGCTCCAGCCCGCTGCCGGCGCGCATGGTGAGCTGACCGGCATCCTGCTTATCCGCGCCTACCACCACGCGCGCGACGACACGGCGAGGGACGAGGTCATCGTGCCCGACTCATCCCACGGCACGAATCCGGCCACGGCATCCATGGCAGGGTTCCGGACGGTGACCGTCCGCTCGGCCCCGGACGGCGGCGTGGACCTCGATGCACTGCGGGCGGCGCTGGGACCCCGGACCGCAGCGGTGATGCTCACCAATCCCTCGACCCTGGGCCTGTTCGAGCGGCGCATCGTGGAACTCCTCGAGGCCACCCACACGGCCGGCGCCCTGGCCTACATGGACGGCGCCAACATGAATGCGATCCTCGGCCGCTTCCGGCCCGGCGCCGCGGGGTTCGACGTCATGCACTTCAATCTGCACAAGACCTTCTCGACCCCCCACGGTGGCGGGGGACCGGGTGCGGGTCCCGTCGCGGTCAACGAGCGGCTCGCGCCATTCCTGCCGGGGCCGCTTGTGATCCGGGAGGCCGACGGCAGCTACCGGCTCGAGCGGTCCGGCGAGCGCCCCTCGTCCATCGGCCGGATGCGCGCCTATCAGGGCAGCGTCGGGGTACTCGTCCGGGCGTACGCCTACATCCGGACTCATGGCGGACCCGGCCTGCGGCGAATCAGCGACGACGCGGTGCTGGCCGCGAACTACCTGCGGAGCCGCGTCGGCGAGACCTACGAGCTGCCCTACGCGGGACCCTGCAAACACGAGTTCGTGGCGACCGCGCGACCCTTGCGCGAGGCCACGGGGGTGCGGACCCTGGACGTGGCCAAGCGGCTCATCGACCACGGGTTCCACCCGCCCACGGTCTACTTCCCGTTGCTGGTCGAGGAATGCCTGCTCATCGAGCCGACCGAGACCGAGACGCTCGAGGACCTCGACGCGTTCGCGGATGCGTTGCTGGCGGTCCACCGCGAGGCGCATGACCGACCTGACCTGGTCCAGGCCGCGCCCCTGACGACACCGGTCCGCCGGCTCGATGAAGCGACTGCCGCGCGTCGTCCCGAGCTCCGGTGGCGTCCCATGACAGGAGCCCAGACGCCCTGTCCGCAGTGAGCCGGGCCGGGTGGCGCCGTCCCTCCGCGGCGAGCCCCATGACCAGGCGGGTCGCGTCCGCCGCCAGGCGCCGATCCCTCCGGGTCGCGCCCGCGGCCAGGTCGCTCGTCGCCCTCGCGATGGTGGGGATCCTCGCGAGCGGCTGCCTGTCCCTGGACGAGCCGTCCCCGTCACGATCGCCGTCCCTGCCACCCCTGGTCAGCCTGCCACCGCCGAGCGCAGTGCCGACCGAACCGACCCGTGACCCGGGCGCCCTCGTGGTCGCGGTGCCGACGTACCCCGAGGGGCTCCTGCCGCCCGCCGCGGACGAGTCCTCGAGCCTCCTGCTCAGCCTGCTGTATGACCCGCTGTACCGTCTCGATGAGCACCTGGTCCCCCGGCCGAGACTGGCGGCGTCCCTGCCGAAGGTGTCTGCGGATGGCCTGACCTGGACCATCGACCTGGTGCCCGGGGGGGCACGCTTCACCGACGGGGCCCGGGTCACCGCCGGGGACGTGGTGGCGTCCCTCAAGATCGCCCACTCGCCGACCTGCAGCCTTGGCCGGGAGCTGTGTGCGACCGCGCTGGACATCATCGATTCGGTGGAGGTGGTCGGCGACCACAAGGTCCAGGTCACGCTGACCAGACCGTATGCCCCGTTCCTGGCCGAGGTCCTGGCGCAACTGCCGATCCTCGACGAGGCAGCGACCCGATCGGGCGCCGCGCTGCTCGTCCGGCGGGCGTCCGGGACGCCGCCGGACGCACCCGACAAGCTCGTCACCAGCGTGTACCGCGCGGTCGGCGCAGATGCCTGCCTCGTGGAGCAACCACCGGACGGCTGCGACCTGTCCGATCACACCCCGGAGCTGGAACGGATGCTCACGAGGGCCGGGCTGGGCCTGCCGACCCGCGACCGATTCACCAACGACACCGGCCAGGTGGACGAGGCCGCGTACGCCAACGAGCTGCTCGATCGGGTCGCGGCGCTGGGCCAGGTGCTGTCCCGGACGGGGACGGACCGGCTGGCCGCGGCGCTGCCCCTGCTCGACCTCACGGACCGGCCACTCGGCAGCGGACCCTACCGCGTGACGAGCCTCCACCCGGGGGAGTCCGTCGAACTCGAGGCCGTTCCCGACCACCTGCCCCAGCCCGCCGGCATCCCCCGGATATCGCTCCAGGTCATCGCCGATCCCGCGCTGGCCACGACGCGGCTGCTGTCAGGGGACGTGGACTGGGTCGTGCGCACCGACCCGGACCAGGCAACCGCGATCGACGCGGCGACGGGCGTGACTGCAGGCGTCCGGCCACTGCCGGCGCAATGGACCATCGTGTTCAACACCCGGGACGGGCGGCTCTACTCGGATGCCCGGGTCCGGCGTGCGTTTTCCATGTGTGTCGATCGTGCTGGCCTCATCGCCGGGGTGGGTGGCGCCGATGTGCTCGAGGCGAGCACGCCGGTCGCTGCCGGGTCCTGGGCCATGGCACCCGTCAGCTCAGCGGCCCGTGACGTGGCCGGCGCCGATGCACTCCTCGACGCGGCCGGCTGGGTGGCTGGCCCCGATGGCATCCGGAGCCGGAAGGGGGAGCGACTGTCATCGTCGATCTCGATCCGCGCCAGCCAGACGGAACTCCTCGCGTTCACCCACTCGGTCGCGACCCAGCTCCAGGACTGCGGGATCGAGCTGCAGGTGCAGGACCTCGACCTGACCGGTGACAGCCTGTTCGAGCAACTCCGCTGGCCCAACGACTTCGACACGCTGCTGACCATGCGAGCGCTCGGCGACGATCCCGACCCGGACGTCGAGGCATTCGAGGGCAACCACGCCACGAGCGCCGACCAGGAGGTGGACGCCAATCCAGGTGGCTACCGTTCGGCGGACGCGGACGAACTCATCAGGCAGGCCCGTGAGACGACCGACCAGGCGGCAAGGGCCGACCTGTATGCCCGTTTGCAGGTTGTGCTTGATCGTGAGGTGCCTGCGTGGCCCATCTGGTACGACACGGAATGGTCCGCCATCTCCGAACGGGTCCGGGGGCCGGAGGGCCCCATCGACCCGACGAAGCCGCGATATGCCTGGGATGTCGGGGGCTGGCGGCTGGCCTCCCCATAGCGCTGAAACAGGACGGCCACCGGCCCGCCTGGACGGCTCCTCTGCGCGCATCGGTCCCCCTGATCGAGTGATCATGCGGCCGATGGACGAGTGATCATGCGGCGTCGTCACAACCACCGCGGCCCTGGTGCCTGGCCGTGGTCGCGACCTTGACAGCGCCGATCGAGCCGCTGCTATGATGCGCCGACTCGTGAGCCCGTTTCCCGTGGGAGCCACGCGCGAGGGAGTGCGTGTTCGGGGGAGCAGGCTCCAGCACCTGCGCATCGAGGGCAGTGATGTGCCCGCGACGCAGACCTAGGAGGAAGGACGTCGAATGACTCCTGTACAGCGGCGCGGCTTGACCGTGCTCGCCTCGCTCACGCTTGCCACGACCGCCCTTGGCGGAACAGTGGTGGCCCAGAGCCCCAGCATGGCCCCGGACAGCAGCATGGCGCCTGACGCCAGCATGGCCCCGGACAGCAGCATGGCTGCAGCCGGCGGGCCGAACCTGTTCAATACCACGTACCCCGACCGGTTCGTCGCACCGGCCGACGGCCAGACCGGCGGCACGCTGCTCTTCGCCGACTGGCAGGAAGCGAACCTGTTCAACCCGTACTACTTCAACCAGGTCACCGAGGCCAACGTGGTGACGGCCACCGAGGGTGCCCTCATCACCTCGACCGACGACTTCAAGTACGCACCCGACCAGGCCGTCTCGATCCCGACGACCGACAACGGCGGCGTCGTCGTCAATGATGACGGCACCGTCACCATCAACTGGCAGTTGCGCGACGGCCTCAAGTGGTCGGACGGCACGCCCCTGACCTGTGACGACTACTCGTTCACCAACGACTGGGTCCTCGATCCCACCAACACGGGCATGCCGGCAGGCCTTTCGGGCTATCTGACCGATGCCGGGCTCACGTCCTTCAACGCGACGGGCGAGATCAAGCCCGAGGACATCAACCTGTCCATCGAGTGCAAGTCCGACACGGACATGGTGTGGACGCTGCAGGAACCCTATGAGGGGTATCTGGCCCTCATCCCGAACCCGCTCCAGCGGGCGTACAACTCGCAGTTCACCGTCGCGGACATGGTCAATGGCGCCGGCTGGTCGGCCGCGGACATGCCCAACGTGCCGGTGTCCGGACCGTTCAAGTTCGGGAGCGTCACGCCCGGCCAGCAGCTGGACCTGGTGCGCAATGACGACTACCAGGATCACCTGACCGGTGGCCCCGCGTTCCTCGACGGCATCACCTTCAAGTGGTACGGCGATGCGGACGCGATGATCGCGGCCTATGCCGGTGGCAGCCCGGAGTACGACATCGGTACCGACCTCAGCGACGGCGACCTGCCCAAGCTCGACGGCGTCGACAAGGTCGTCGCGCTGCCCTCGCTGACCTACGAGTTCCTGCGCCCCAACTGGAGCGCGGACCACTGCTCGCTGTTGCTGCAGCCGGCACGCAACGGCGCCTGCCCGGTGTCCGACCCGGGGATGCGCGAGGCGATGAAGTACGCCATCGACAAGCAGGCCATCAATGACCGGCTGCTCGGCGGCAATGCCGCGATCGCCCAGACCAACACCTCGCCCAACGCGTGGTTCTACGTCAAGCCCTCGACCGAGGACGTCCAGGACCTGGCCAAGGCCAGTGCAGCCCTCGCGGACGCCGGCTACGTCGAGGACCCGAACACGGGCCTCCTGTTCAAGGACGTCGATGGCGACGGCGTCAAGGACTACAGCAAGGGCGATTACGACGCCAAGATCGAGCTGTGCACCACGACCCGCCAGGTCCGCCAGGATACCCTGGCCATGGTCTCCGGCTTCCTCAACCAGGTCGGTGTCCAGGCTGTCATCTCGCCGGTGAGCCC
>JBBSOS010000144.1:0-6705 GCA_038259505.1 Candidatus Limnocylindrales bacterium
AGCCCCGGGCGATCCCCACGGCCCTCTCGATCTCGGCCTCCGATGGATCGATGGTGACCTGATGGGCCACGGTCGCCGCGTGGCGCTCTCGGACGGCGTCGGCCAGGCGCAGTGTCACCTGTGACGAGGTATCTGCCGGGGTGAGGTCCGTCGGCGTGGGCGTGATGACCGCGACCCGCAGCTCGTCGGTCGTGCGCACCGGCAGCAGCCGGGCATCGTCGCGGACCAGCGTCACGGAACGCCGGCCGAGGTCACGCGCCAGCGCCACGTGCTCAGCACATCCGACCGTCGCCAGGTCGGGCGGCACTCCCCCTGCCAGCCAGCGGCGAAGCTCGTGCACCCGCGCCGCAGCGACGTCCGCTGCGGACGAAGCGTGGAGGGCCGCCACCATGTCCGCCAGCTCCTCCGGTCGATCGACCTGACCGGGGCCGGCCAGCAGCAGGTCAACACCCGCCTCGATGGCATCGATGGCAGCCGCGGCCACATCCGACTGGTCCACGGCACCCATGTCCAGGGCATCGCTCACGACCACGCCCTCGAAGCCCATCCGGTCGCGCAACAGGTGCCGCAGGATCGCGGGGGACCGGAGTGCCGGCCGCGTTGCGTCGCCGTCGGGCTCGAGCGCTGGGTACGCGGCGTGCGAGATCATGATCATCCGGACGCCGGCCGCCACGGCGTCCCGGAACGGCGCCAGTTCGCGGGCCTCCAGGGTCTCCCGCGACACCGTGACGACCGGCAGCCCGTGATGCGGATCGGCGAGCGTCGCGCCACTGCCGGGGAAATGCTTCGCTGCTGCCGCGACACCGGCGCCCTGAAGCCCGGCGATCGTGGCCGCGCCCATCGCCCCCGCGAGCGCGGGATCATCGCCGAAGGACCGGGCACCCACGGCCGGACTCTCGGGCAGCGTCGCGAGATCCAGGTCGGGCGCCCAGGAGACGTTGACGCCCATGGCCAGGAGCTCCCGGCCCATCGCCTCCCCCACCTGCCGCACCAGCTCGATCGAGCCCGCCGCCGCCAGCGCGAGGTTGCCCCCGAACTGGGTGGCAGGCTCACCGACGCCCATGAGCTGACCGCCCTCCTGGTCGATGGCCACGATCGCCGTCGGGTGGCCGCCTGCCATCGCCGCCGCCTGCACGGCATCGCCGAGCGCCCGCAACTGGGCCGGCGACTCGACGTTGAGCGCACGGTAGAGTGCGACGCCCGCGGCATCCCCGATCCGGATGGCCTCCAGCACGCCATCGGGTGGCTGGAGGCCCGTGAACACCCGAAGGAGCGGCCGCGCCACCACCGCCTGGCGATCCACGCTAGCCCTTGACGGAGCCGGCCAGGAGTCCCCGCACGAAGTAGCGCTGCAACGCCAGGAACACGAGCACCGGCACGATCATGGTCAGGAACGCCCCGGCTGTCAGCAGGTGCCACGCCTCTCCACGGACACCGACCAACTGGTAGAGCCGGAACGTGAGGACGCTCACATCCGAGCCGGCACCCAGGAACACGAGTGCCACGAGGAGGTCGTTCCAGACCCACAGGAACTGGAAGATCGCGAACGCGGCAAGGGCGGGCACCGACAGCGGCAGCACGACCTTGGTGAACATCTGGAAGTGGGTGGCGCCATCGAGGCTGGCAGTCTCGAACAGGTCGTTCGGCAACTGCGACATGAAGTTGTAGAGCAGGAAGATGGCCAGCGGCAGGCCGAAGCCGGTATGGGCGAGCCAGACCCCCAGGAACGTGCCGTTGATGCCCAGGTTCGAGTACATCTGGAGGACCGGGATGAGCGACATCTGGAGCGGCACGACGAGCAGGCCGACCACCACGATGAACAGGGTCCGCCGCAGGGGGAACTTGACCCATGCGAAGGCGTACGCCGCGAAGGCGGCCACCGTGATGGGGATGACAGTGGACGGCACGGTCACGATGAGGCTGTTGAAGAAGCCTGCGGCGAACCCTTCCGAACCCAGGATCTGGTCGTAGTTCTGGAGGGTGTACTGGGACAGGTCGAAGGGATTGGCGAGGACCGTCCACCAGCCGCTGCGGGTGATCTCCAGGGGTGGCCGGAACGAGCTGATGAGCAGGCCCAGCGTCGGCAGCGACCACAGCAATGCGATCCCGATGACCGCGATGCGCAGCGGCAACCGCCGGACGAAGCTGTTCTGCCAGTTCGAGACGGCACCGGTCCCACCGGCGGTCGAGCTTGGTGCGGTCATGCCGGCAACCCCTGGTGACGCATCTGGCGGACGTTGAGGATCATCAGCGGCAGCACCGCAACGAACAGGATGACCGCGAGCACGGCAGCCCTGCCGTCATTGAAGTACTGGAATTTCTGCAGGAACATCTGGTTCGCGATCACGTCCGTATCGAAGCGGCCGCCGGTCAGGGTGTACACGATGTCGAACACCTTGAGCACCACGATGGCCGTGGTGATGGTGACGGTGACGAGTGACCCCCTGATCATGGGCACGATGACCTTGATGAACAGTTGTCGCTCGCTCGCTCCGTCGAGCTTGGCTGCCTCGGTCACCTCGGTCGGCACGCCCTTGATGGCGGCGCTCAGGATGACCATGGCGAAGCCCGTCTGGAGCCAGATGAGGATCACGATCATGAGGTACGTATTGATGGGTGGCGTCTGGATCCAGGGCACCGGCTGGAACCCCAGCGCGGTCCAGACCGCGTTGAGCAGCCCGTATTGCTCGCGACCCGGTGGTTGCCACGCGTACACGAACCGCCAGATCACCGATGCGCCGACCAGCGAGATGGCCAGCGGGATGAACACCAGCGTCTTGGCGACCGACTCGTGCTTGACGCGGTCGACGAGGCCCGCGATGAGCAGTCCCAGGCCGACTGCGCCGGCGGTGCCCACGATGAGCCAGGCGATGTTGTTGCGGTAGGTCGCCCACATCGACGGATCGGTCAGCGCCCACGTCCAGTTGTCGAGACCGCCTTTCGATGTGAAGCTGGCGACCGTGGTCAGGACCGCCGGCAGTACCAGGAAGATGGTCAGCAGCGCGAGCGCCGGGCCGACGAAGACCCAGGGCAGGATCTTGCGCGCGGATCGGTCGGGCACGAAGCGCTCGATGATGGCGTTCATGCCCGCGTAGAACAGCCATGTGCCGCCCACGCCGACGACGATCGCGACGACGAGCGAGATGAGCTTGGCGATGGTCTGGTCGCCACCACCCCGACGCAACGCCGTGGCCTCGGTGGTATTGCCCACGAGGTCCCAGAAGGTCGCCGCGACGTTGGCCGCCTGTTGGCGGTCGGCGAGGAACATCAGACCGAGGACCACCCCCACGGCACCCAGCATCACCCCGATGGGCATCAGCAGGATGCGCCAGGTGCCCCCGTCTCGGGACGCTGCCGGTTCGCTCATCGGTCAGGGTGCTCCTTCGTGTGGGGAAGGGACGCCGGTTCGAGGAGAAGACGTCGGGGCGCGCCACCCGATGGTGGCACGCCCCGGAACGAAGTCTGCGAAGACCTACTTGGGCCAGCTGTCGTCGATGGCCTTGAGACGTGCGTCGGTGTCAGCTCCGTTGTCGGAGATCCACTTGACGAGCTCGGTCCACTCTGAGCCCTGGCCCACGGACGGGGGCATCAGGTCGGAGGCGTCGAAGCCGAACGCGGTCGCATTGTTGATGATGTCCGAGGCGACTTCGAGCTTGTAGTTGCCGGCATACCAGTCGGCAGGCGTCGTGGTGTTCGCGGACAGGGCGGACCCTGCCTTGATCCAGGCCTCGATGCCGGCCGGCGTGGAGAGGTACTCCGCAGCCGCGCGGACCTCGGGGCGATCGGCCATGACCATCAGCGCGTCACCGGCACCCAGCGCCGGCTTGCCCTGGGCAGGGTCGATCTCGGGGTAGTAGAAGAGGCCGATGTCCTCGCCGATCTTGTACTGCGAGGGCTGACCCGAGGTCCGCTGGTCGGGGAAGAAGTCGGGGCCATACCAGGTCGCCTGCTTCTGCATCCAGCAGCCCGGGGTGAAGCCGTCCCAGTTGCCATCCGGTGGGAACATGGGATCCATGGGCTGGGTCTGGGGGGTCGCCACGATCGCGGTATTGCCGCCGTAGACGTAATCGGGCGTGAAGAAGATCTTGGCCACGTCGTCCATGGCCGTCTTGATCTCCGGGGAGTCGAACTTCACGTCGTGGGTGATCCACTTGTTGTAGGCATCGATGCCGGCCGTGCGGAGGACGGTGTCCTCGAGCCAGTCGGTCGCCTGCCAGCCGGTCGCGGTGCCGGCCTCCATGCCGATGCACCAGGGATTGCCGTTGCCATCAGCGACGATCTTGTCGGACAGGGCGATGAGCTCGTCCCACGTGGTCGGCACTTCGTAGCCCGCGGCCGCGAATGCCTTGATGGGGTACCAGACCACCGACTTGACGTCGACCTTGTAGGGCTCGGCCCAGACATGATCGCCGTCCGTGTACAGCGGGATGGTCGCCGCATGCTCGTCCTTGAGCTTCTGGGTGCCGTCGGTGCCCAGGATCGAGGCGATGTCGACGAGCTTGCCGTCCTCGCCGTACTTCACGATGGCCGACGGCTGGGCGAGCATCGCCATGTCGGGCGGTGCGCCGCCCTCGATGCGGGTCTTGAGCACGGTCTCGTGGCTCGACCCGATCTGGTCGACCACGATGTCGATTCCGGTGGCCGCCTCGAATGGGGCGATCGATGCGGCGAAGTTGTCGCCTTCGCCACCGATCCACTGGGTCTGGATGGAAACCTTGGATCCCGCGAACGGCTGGTCGGCACCCATCGCCTGGTCAAGCTCGGCAAAGCCGGTCGACGTCATGGCGGCGGGTGAGCCGCTCGCCGCGGGCGATTGGGCGACGACAGCACCGCCACCGAACGCGGTGGCCGTCACTGCCAGCCCCGCCAGCAGGGTTGACTTGTGAGATCGGATCATATCGCTCCTCCGTACCGCTCGGCCGGGTCTCGGCCGACGCGCATAGTCTGTCCCGATCGGAACGTATCCGCATCCCGATCGCAACGATGGTTATCTGGTCTCTGCCCTGATCGGCCTCCTTCTCGCTGTGGATGGGTGTGTCACCTGAAGCCCGGATTACGGGCGATGGAAGCCCGATTCGGGCGGTCGAACCCGTGCTTGGGCGATGTCCGTGGCTCCGATGGGGCTGCGGGAGCGCCGTGGCGTCGGCGCGCAGCAATGGTCATGCGGCCTGGCTCAGGCCCAGCTCGGACGTCATGAGCAGCGCGGCCGAGCCGAGTTCCACGATATCCGAGCCAAGCCTGCCGAAACCGATGCGCGTGTCGTCCACGAGCTGGGGTAGGGCGCTGCGACGTGCTTCCTGGCGGACCGCGTCCAGCCAGGCTTCGCCGAAGGTCGTCATAGACCCGATGAGCACGATGTCGTGGATATCGAGCGTGCCAACGAGATGCCCCAGCATCCGACCGAGGTGCCGCGCCGCCCGTGTCACGATGGCGACCGCGTCGGGCTCACCCGCCTGGAAGGCAGTACGCCCATCCTCGAGCGCCTGCTCGTCCCTGACCGGATTCAGCGGGGGCCGAGTCGCCACGTCAGGGCCACGCGCGTCCGCGCCAGGGCCACGGGCGGCGAGACAGGCGAGCACCGCCCGTGCACTCGCGACCGTCTCAAGGCAACCGGTGCGACCGCACCGACAGCGCAGATCGTTGTCGACGACCGAGATGTGCCCGATCTCCCCTGCGCCGAAGCCGTCTCCCTGGTACAGCCGGTCGTCGATGATGATGCCTGCGCCGATGCCGTTGCCGACCTTGACCACGATCATGCCTGCGCGCTGGGGGGAGTGGCGGCCGAAGGTCCACTCCCCAAGTGCCGCCGCCTGGGAGTCGTTCGCGACGTAAACCGGCAGACCTGTGCGGTTTCTGAGTCGGGCACCGAGGCGCAGGTCGTGCCAGTCGAGATGCACCGCCCAGCGGACCATGCCCAACGAGGTGTCGACCAGGCCAGAGGTGCCGATGCCGATGCCCAGTGGCGGTTGGGTGGTCGCGCGGACCAGCCGGTCGACGAGGGTCTCCAGTCGGGCCAGCGCATCGTCCCCGTCACGGCCGTCGAGGGCAAGCTGCTCCAGATGGCTGATATCGCCCGCCAGGTTGACGACGGCGCCCTTGACCTGGCCCTCCCCCACGTGAACGCCGATCAGCTGACGGGCATCGCGCGGGATGCGCAGCAGGATCGGCGCCTTGCCACCGCTCGATGGGCCTCGCCCGATCTCCTGCACCAGGCCGGCGTCTTCGAGCTGGCTCACGACGTCCGACACGGTCGTGCGGGTGAGGTCCGTGCGACGTGCGACATCGGCGCGGCTGATCGGACCGAGGCTCGCGATGGCACGCATGACAAGCCGCACGTTGTGCTCGCGCGTCCCCTGGTGTGTCGCCTTGACCAGCGATCGCATCCCGCGACGTCTGCCCTCCTCCACTGGTCGCGGCGACGCCCTCCGGCGATCGTGCTCGCCCCGACTCTCCCCGGGGACACGTGCTCGCCCGTCGCTCGCGACTTTGGCAACTCTCTGGACAAAGAGCCTACTGAGCCGTGCGTGGCTTTGTCAAGGTGGGTGTGGGCGGACGACTGAGCTCGGCTGGACGTCGGCGTGTGGTCGGGCGGGAGGCCGGCCTGGCGTCACGAGGCAGCGCCCGGTGACCAGATCACCTGGGGACCGGCGATGGCCGCGGTTCCTGGGCCTCAGCAACGCATCTCCGACGTTCTGCGGCGTGGCA
>JBBSOS010000145.1:0-6677 GCA_038259505.1 Candidatus Limnocylindrales bacterium
AGGGCTGTTGGGTTCCACGCCTGAGCTGCCGTCGTTCGATGCCTGTACCAGAGCTCCGTGATCGATGGGCAGGCCCAGCTCCTGGGCCACGCCCGCATCGATGGGGATGAACGTGATGCCGATCCAGGGCCTGGTGAGCGTCATGCCGTTGAGCGCCTGTTCCATGATGGGCTTGGCGATGTTGATGGGGATCGCGAACCCGATCCCCTGGGCACCACCGGCCACCGCGGTGTTGATGCCGATGACATCGCCGCCAGCATCGACCAGCGCCCCACCGGAGTTGCCGGGATTGATGGCCGCATCGGTCTGGATGAGGTTCCGCAACGACCGTGGCCTGCCGGTGCCGCACGCATCGTCAATGGAGACGTCCCGTCCGAGCGCACTGACGACACCGCTCGTGACGCTCGTGGTGAGGGTGCCCAGGGAGCTGCCGATGGCGAGCGAGATCTGGCCCGGCCGCAGGGTTGACGAGTCGCCGATGGTCGCGGCGGGCAGGTCACGTGCCGAGATGTGCACGATGGCGAGGTCCGTCAGGGTATCGATGCCGTAGGTCTCGCCCGGGAAGGTGCGGCCGTCGGACAGGCGGATACTGAGCGCCCCGGTCCCGCACACCACGTGGCGGTTGGTGAGGATCCAGCCCGCGGCATCGTAGATGACCCCAGAGCCGACACCCGTCGCGCTGTCCACCTGCCCGGCGTCGTCGGACGTGATGGTCACGACCGTGGGACTCACCGCGGCGATGGCATCGGTGATCGCGGACTGCTCCACGATGATGGTGCGCTGGGTCTGCGGGAAGTGCGCCTGGTCGATGACCGGGCTGGCCACGACGGTCGCGCCCCGGTCGAGATAGCCGCCCGCGACCAGGAGCCCGAAGGTGCCACCCGAGGCCACGGCCGCGGATACGAGGGCGATCGCGACCACACCCGCGAGCAACACGCCTCGGCCTGGTCGCGGGCCATCGGCGCGAGGGGGCCGTGACGGCGCGACGCCCTGCGGGGGTCCGGGAGCCTGCGCCGCGCCACCCGGATCGAACCAGTGTGGGGGGCTGGCCTGCGACGTGGCCGGGGCTCCGGGCGCGGCACTGCCCCATCCCTGGTCGACCCATCGCGGCCGCTCCGCACGCGGCGGCGAATAGGAGGTGGTCGTGTCGTCCGCGTCGAAGCGCGGTCGATCCTTCACGCTATCGTGCTCTCCGGTCATCGAGTGGATCCGCCGATACGGCGGCCTGGGGCCCGCATCGCTCGGCTGGGGACCGCTGTCGAGGATGCACCCCGGGCGTTCATGCCGCGCCTCCGGCAGGTGAAGAATCGACAATCGTTCGGGGCAGCTCGACGGTCACGCGGGTGCCCATGTCGGGCGCGGACAGGATGTTGATGGTGCCGTCGTGCATGTCGACGATGGACTTGACGATGGACAGGCCGAGCCCGGAGCCACTCGCGCGCAGCTCCGGTGCACGGGCTCCGCGCCAGAAGCGCTCGAACACGTGGGGCATCTCGTCCGCGGAGATGCCGGCACCGGTGTCCGTGACCATGAGCTCCGCTCCCGTGCTCGTCGCCGCCAGCTCCACGTCGACGCGACCGCCGCTGGGCGTGAACTTGAGCGCGTTGCCGATGAGGTTGTTGAGCACCTGGCCGATGCGTTGCGGATCGTGGGCCTGCGTCACGGCTGCATCAGGCAGTCGCATCAGCAGGTCGATGTGCTTTCGCCCTGCGACGGGCTCGGCCTGCTGGACGGCACTCTCCACGACCGCCCGCAGGTCGTCGGGTCGCAGGTCGAGGGATACCAGTCCGGAATCCAGCTTGGACATCTCCAGCAGGTTCGCCGCCAGCCAATCGAGGCGCTCGATCTGACGCTGGCACTGCTCCAGGAACTCGTCGCGCGTCGTGGGGTCGTCGGCGGCACCGTCACGCAGGAGCTCATTGAAGGTGCGCAGCGCCGCGATAGGGGTGCGCAGCTCGTGCGACACGTCGGCCACGAACTCCCGGCTCCGGTCGCGGTCCGCGCTGATGATGTCGATCGATTCCTGGAGTCGCGCGGCCATGTCGTTAAAGGAGCCGGCGAGTTCGGCGAGCTCGGGGGACCCGAACGACGTCACGGGGACCCGGACATCGAGGCGTCCCTCGGCGAGTGCCCGGGACGCGTGGGTGAGGCGACGGACCGGGCTCGTCAGCCATTGGGCGAGCAG
The DNA here is from genome assembly GCA_038259505.1 of Candidatus Limnocylindrales bacterium. GTDB lineage: Bacteria > Chloroflexota > Limnocylindria > Limnocylindrales > CSP1-4 > JAFMJV01. The sequence goes on from JBBSOS010000145.1 coordinate 2,186, forward strand.
TACGGCAGCCACGATCGATGCGCCGAGTGCCGCGATCGCGGCGCCGATCATGACGTTGACGAGCGTGGTCACCGTCTGCTCCCGGAAGGTGAACGGTCGGGACAGGGTCACGGACACGAGCCGGACCGGTGCGGCGGCCGGATCCTGGGTATAGAAGACGTCGGGGACCGGGAACACGGACGTCTCCGAGAGACGATCCTCGCGCGTCTGGCCCGGTTTGCCGGCATCCTCGGCCAAAGGCACCTCGAGGGTGTAGGCGGGGGTCGTCGCTGTGGGTGTGTCGTAGATCTTCACGGTCACGTCGGCGAGCGCCACGCTGGGCGTCAGGTTTCGGACGAATCCGGTCTGCTCCAGCGCCCGGTACACCGCGTCGCTCCGTCTCGCTGGCACCTCCTGGAGCACTGGGTAGGGATTGCCAGCGAGGGTCGTGACCATCACGATCTGGTTGCCAACGAGCGTGGCCATGGCTTCCGTGCGCGCCTCGAGGTTCGCCTCGTCCTGGTCCGTGAAGTAGGTGTCCAACTGCCGCGGCAGCGCAACGAGGACGATGGCGAGCGCCATTGCCACGACGGCTCCGATGGCCAGGACCAGACGTACCCGGAAGCTGCCGAGGAACGCCCGCACGAAGCGCATCAGGCGCGATCAGCGCTCCGCGAAGGCATAGCCGGCTCCGCGCACCGTGAGGATGAACGACGGGTCGCCCGGGTCGTCCTCCAGCTTCTCGCGCAGGTGGCTGACATGGACGTTGATGGTCTTCTCATCCTGGTCGAGCGCCTCATAGTCGCGGACCAGCTCGAGCAGCTCCCTGCGCGAGAAGACCCGCCCCGGACGTGATGCCAGGTGCCGCAGGATCTCGAACTCGGTCGCGGTCAGGCTGATGCGTCGCGTGCCACGCTGGACGCGACGTCGTTCGAGGTCGATGACCAGGTCCTTGTGCCGGATCTGGCGGCCGCCCGCCGCGTCGGCGAGGTCGCCGTAGGCCCGCCGCAGCAGTGCCTTGATGCGGCTCATCAGCTCCCGCAGGCCGAAGGGCTTGGTCAGGTAGTCATCTGCGCCGAGTTCCAGGCCCACGACCTTGTCCATCTCCTCGTCCCGCGCCGTGAGCATGAGCACGGGTGCCTTGGAGCCAGTCGCGCGCAGCCGTCGGAGTGCCTCGAAGCCATCGATGCCCGGCAGCCGCACATCGAGCAGGATGAGGTCGGGCGCCAGCTCGGTCGCGACGTTCAGGCCCTCTTCGGCATTGGGCGCGAGGGTGACCTCGTAGCCCTCCTGCTGGAGGGCGTACTGGACACCCCGGGCAACCGCGTACTCGTCCTCGATGATCAGGATCGTCGGCATGGGCCGGGATGGTACCCCGGGGTGCCGGGTCCCGCTCGTGCTACGATGCTCGATCCGTACCGGACGTTCCGTTCCATCCACCGATGTGCCGTGCGCGATGCCGCGCCGCCGGACGTCCAGCCACCCGACGAGAGGTCATCACCTGTGAGCACCAGCACCCGCCCGCGCCTGACCGCGGAGCATCGGACCATCCTCGGCAAGCAGGTCTCGAGCCTGCGTCGACAGGGCCTCGTGCCCGCCGTGGTCTACGGCCATGGCCACGCATCCGAGCCCATCCAGGTCGACGCCAAGGAGCTTGAGTCCCTCCGCCGCCATGCGGGCCGGAATGCCATCCTGGATCTCAAGGTCGGCAGCGCGCGCGTGACGCCCGTCATCCTGCAGCAGGTCACGGTGCATCCCGTTCAGCGGACACCCATCCATGCCGACTTCTTCGTGGTCAAGATGTCCGAGGAGATGACCGTCGACGTTGCCATCACGTACGTGGGCGAGTCGGTGGCCGTCAAGCGGGACGGCGGCACCCTCCTGCACCAGCGCGACACCGTCAGCGTGCGGGCACTGCCGGACGCGCTGCCGTCGGCCATCGAGGTCGACATCTCGGGCCTCGAGGACTTCGAGTCCGCCCTCCACGTCAGTGATGTGGTGGCACCCGCGGGCGTGGTGATCCTGACCGACGGCACCGAGCCACTGGCGAGGGTCCAGCCGCCGCGAGTCGCGGAGGAGCCCGTCGTGGCAGAGGAAGCTGCTCCCGCGGCGCCCGAGGCTGCCGCCGAGACCGAGGCGTCCGACTCCGACTCCTGACGCCCCTGCCCCTCGCTCATGGAGCCACTCGTCCAGCAGGTCGCGCGGACGCCTATCAGCGGTGTGGCAGGCCTGACTGGCCACCTCCGACCGAGGCCGTGAGGTCCCCGATGTCGAGGCTCGTCCTGGCCGCTGCGGTCTGGCGGGGCGGGACGCGCCAGGGTCGCTCCGCCACCGGCGATCGTCGGCGCCCGCTCGACTGCAGGCTCGCCGTCCGGGCGATGACCAGCGCCAGGGCGCCCGCGGGCGCGAAGACGGCGGCGACCGCTCCAGCGAAGATGAGCAGGGACACGGGATCGGGCAGGCTCGCCATCGGACGACTCCTTGCGTTGCTGGGTGACATCAGACGTCACCCGTTCGCCTGTTAGTCGTCCGGATGCATCCGGAATCGACAAGCTCAGCAAGGTCGATCGTCGAATCCGGGCTCGGCCGCTCGACCATCTCGTGATGCAGCCGCATCAACGACACGATGAGGAGGTCCGATGCGCTACCTGTGCGCCGTCTACATCGATCCGGGGTTGTTCCAGGCCATGACACCCAGCGAGGCCGAGAGACTCGACGACGAGGCCATGGCCCTCGACCGGGACCTCGAGCGGAGTGGCCACCTGATCCTCGCCGAGGCGCTCCAGAGCCCGCGGACGGCGGTCACCCTCCGCCGCCGCGACGGCCGGCTGTCGATGACCGAGGGCCCGTTCGCCGAGACCCACGAGCACCTTGGCGGGTTCCTGTACATCGAGGCCCGCGATCTCAACGAGGCGATCGATATCGCGTCGCGCAGCCCACTGACCCGGGTCGGCGCCGTGGAGGTCCGGCCGACGTTCGACGTGATGCAGACGGTACGCGACCGGCCGCCTCGCGATGGCTGATGACGATGTCGACATCGCGGGGCGCCTCGACACCTTGTACCGGACCGAGTCAGGGCGCGTCCTCGCGACGCTCATCCGCCTGCTGGGCGACTTCGACCTGGCCGAGGAGGCGCTCCAGGAGGCGTTCGCGGCCGCGGCCGCACAATGGCCGCGCGACGGGGAACCCGCCAACGCCCGTGCGTGGCTGGTATCGACGGGGCGCTTCCGAGCCATCGATCAGCTTCGGCGACGCGCCCGGTTCGATGCCGCGTTGGGCGAGCTTGCCGCGCGTCTCAACGACCGCGTCGACGATCTCCGGACCCAGGATGCCCAGAGCGTCGAGGACGACCAGCTCAGGCTCATCTTCACCTGCTGCCACCCGGTCCTGCCGCCTGACGCGCAGGTGGCGATGGCGCTCCGGACGATCTGCGGTCTGACGACGGAGGAGATCGCGCGAGCGTTCCTGACGAGCGTGCCAACCATCGCCCAGAGGATCGTCCGGGCGAAGGCGCGCATCCGAGCAGAGCGCATCCCCTACGAGGTGCCGTCCGGCGAGGCGCTGCCAGCGCGGCTCGAGATCGTGCTCAACGTCGTGTCCCTGGTCTTCACGGAGGGGTACGCCGCATCGTCCGGTGGTGCGATGGTCCGTCAGGACCTCTCGGACGAAGCCATCCGGATGGGCAGGCTGCTCGTCAAGTTGCTGCCCGACCCGGAAGCGCTGGGGCTCCTGGCGCTGATGCTCTTCGGTGATGCCCGTCGGCACGCGCGCGTCTCGCCCACGGGCGATCTGGTCCTGCTCGCGGACCAGGATCGATCGCGCTGGGATCAGGCCCGGATCGGGGAGGCAAGCCGAACCCTGGCTCGCGCGGTCGCCTCGGGAACCGTCGGTCCGTTCATGCTCCAGGCCGCCATCGCCGAGGCGCATACCACCGTTGCGACCGCGGACACCACCGATTGGGATCGGATCGTCGGGTTGTACGACCTGTTGCTCGACCTCGATGCGTCCCCGGTCGTCGCCCTCAACCGGGCTGTCGCGGTGGCGATGCGGGATGGCCCGTCGGTCGGCCTCGCCCTCATCGACGGCATCCTCGACCAGGGCGAGCTCCGTGACTACCACCTCGCACGGTCGGCGCAGGCAGACCTGCTGCGCCAGTCGGGACGAACCGAGGAAGCCCGCGTCGCATACCAGGTCGCCCTTGAGCTGACGCACCAGGATCCCGAGCGTCGCTTCCTCGAGCGCCGATTGCGGGACCTCGGGAGCGGACCCGACGACCTCACCTGACGGCACACGTGTGGGGCCCGACCGTGAGACGGGCGCCCGATCCGGCGGTCTCGCGGCCCCCTTCGGTCAGGGGCGCTTGAGGTCGAGGAACACCTGGACGCGGGGGTCTTCCCCCGGATGGTGGGCCGTCCATGCCGGGACCTGCAGCGAGTAGCACCCATCGCCATCGGATCCGACGACCAGCCACGGCACCCCGTTGTCATCCTTGCCCAGGGTGACGGACCGGACG
>JBBSOS010000146.1:0-6601 GCA_038259505.1 Candidatus Limnocylindrales bacterium
GCGGACCGGCCCACGTCGGACTCCGCCGGCGGCAGTTACACCCATGATGCCGACGGACGCATGACCGCCCGGCCCGGCCAGACCCTCGAGTGGGACAGCCTCGGTCGCCTCACGAAGGTCCGGGATGCCTCGACCAGCGCGGTCATCAGCTCGTACACCTATGACGCCCTCGACCGGCTGCGGGAGATCACCACGGGCAGCGCCATCAGCCGGATGCGCTACGTGGGTCTGTCCACCGCGGTCGGCTCCACCTGGAACGTCGTCTCGGGCTCCTCGAGCAAGTACTACGCCACCGACTGGTCGGGCAGCCTGTTCGCGGACTTCAGCAGCACCGCGGGTGCCCAGCGCTCCTATGGCCGCAACGGCCATGGCGACATCACCTGGCTGTCCGACAGCACGGGGGCCGTCACCCGCACCCTGCGCTATGACCCCGACGGCAGCCTCATCGCGTCGTCGGGCACCAGCCTGCCGCCCTTCCGCTTCCAGGACTCCTGGCGCGCAATATTCTTCTGATATATGGTCGCACCATCGCCTCTCGACCTCGCGACCTTCATGCAGGTCCTCGCGACTACGTTCCCTCTGCTATTGGCCAGGCGTGGACGAGGTCCGTTCCAATCGCCGGGGCATGTGATGGTCATCGCTCGACGCCTAACCGGGAAGTGGTCAGAGGAAGGCGATACCGAGGTCAGTCTGTCTGATTTTCACGAGTATATCCAGTCGCTGGGTCCCGACGGCAAAGCAATCGTGGAGATATACGAGGATGCCTACGCCGGGCGGTTCGACCAGCGCCTGATGTTCGCGACGTAGTCGGCCATCACGGCAGTCTTGCATCGACGAGTGGATCTCCTTTTCGGCCTCGATGGTCCATCGGATATGGCCGTCCTGGAGCACTTGCGTGGCATTGCAGATGCCAGGGACCTGGAATCGCTCATCGAGCGTCAGTCGGGCGTCCCTGGTGGCTGGCCTCCGGGCTCGCTCGCGCCGCATGACCTCGCTGAGGCAGTCGAGGACATGGTGTTGCAGTACGAGGCGACCCTCGCTTGGGCGTGGCTACAGCGCACCTTGGACGCTGAGGGTCGTCGACGTTGGGATGCCGCGCTTGCCGAGGCTGCGAGGCAATTGGGCATTCCCGGTGCATTGATTAAGCATCTGTCGTCGTGATCAAATTCTTGACGAGCGTGGCAACCGGACCGCCCTGGTCTCGCGCATCTCGACACCCTCGACCTCGGTCACCTGGGCCTATGACAACGCCGACCGGAACACGTCCCGGACCGCCGACGCCGCGACCACGAGCTACACCTGGGACGCCAACGGCGACATGCCTTCCGCGGCCAGCGCCACGGGCACCATCACGGCCACCTATGACCGGCTGGACCGGGTCAAGACCGTGGACCCCGACGACATCGCCCGGGACACCGTCTACACCTATGGCCTCACCACCGGCGCCCGTGACGACCCGTCGGGGGTCGACTAGTTCTTCAACAGAACAAAAGCCAACGCAAATCATCAGCCGAGACTCCGTGAGGAGGGCGGCCCTCCGCCAGGGAGTCGTCAACATCCCTGTATACGACTCCGTATGTCTGAGATTGGATTGTGTCGGTGGAAGGCTCAATGTCACGAAGGCTATGACCGGGCCAAGGGGCGTAAGTGCAGGTGGGAGGCATACTGGTAGCATGGACATGGTGCGCGCCCTCGCCACGGCATGTGCGCGCCGGACCTCTATGCCAACGAGCACCGCCCAGCGGCGCGGTCCATCATGAGCGTCCCAGGACCGCATCCCGACGGCGAGGTCCGACTGTCTGACAACCGGCGCACGGGCGCGTACATCGTGGACCTGGCCATCCTCGCATTGGCGACCTTCGCGATCGGCGTGGTCCGGATCTGGCTTGGGTTCATCCGGCCGGAGGTCATCGGCTGGCAGCTCGATCCAGCGTCACTCATCCTTGACCTTCCGCTGCTGGTCGTGCCGGCGATCTACTTCATCGGCTGCTGGACACGCGGTGGGCACACGATCGGGATGCGGCTCTGTGGTCTGCGGGTGGTCCGGGACGACGACCTCGGAATCTTGACCTGGCGAGCCGCCCTGGTCAGGTGGCTCGCCCTCCAGGGGGTCGTCCTCATGGTCACCTTGTTCATCGACCGTTCGGTGACCCTCATCTTCGAGATGGAGATGGTCAAGCTGGCCTGGATAGCCATCCTGTGGCTGTCGACCCGTGGTGACCCGCTGTCCCGTGGCTTCCACGATCGGGTGTCCGGCAGCCGGGTCGTCCGTCTTCGCCGGGCTGCCGAACCAGACGTGAGGTGAGCGACATCCACGCGTATGTGACGATTCGAACCGTCCGCCGGTGATCTCAGGACGTGGGCGGGGCGAGAGCGCGAGGTCGCACTGGGTTGACGTCGTTTCCGGGATCTCGCAAGGTGCTAGGCGAGCGCCGCGACCACGAATGGACGCTTGAAGGAGGCTGACCTGATGTCATCGACCCGGACGACCCGGACCTACGTGGCCGTCGCTATCGCCGCGGGAGTCCTCGCCCTCCTGGTGCTGGGCTTCTGGTTCCTGTCCAGGCCTGACACGGGCTTCGGGACTCGCGACGAGGTGATCGGGGCGCTCACCGAGCTGGGCTTCGTCCAGGATGGGTCGTCCACGGTCCCTGCGGACGGAGGGTCGGACTGGTTGGGAACGCGCCCCGAAGGACCGCGCGTGGTCGTCACCGGCACCGACGCCCGGACATCCCGCATCAGTATCGTGCTCCCCAACGGCGATGACTCAGGAACGTACCCGGCACTCGAGCCCCGCCTGACAGGTGAGCACGCGGATGTGGTGGACCAGTGGCTACAGACGGTGTCCATCAACTCCGCGGGCAGCCCCGACCCGATCGACGAGACCCGGACGTTCGGGGACCTCACCGTGACCGTCGGTGCCTCCGACGGCTACGCTGACCCCGCCACCGTCACCTTCGAGAAGTGACTGCGACGAACCTGTTCTCGCACCATAGCGACTACGTGACGGGTATCCGCACACCGGGGCAGGCGGTGACGCTGCGCCTGACCGAATCGGATCATGCGCCTGCGATCCCGGCGACCGGCCGACTGGGGATCACGACCACGCTCGCCGTGGGCCTGGTCGCATTCGCCGCCATCGGATCCGCTTCCGCCCAGGCACCTGGAGCGTCGCCTTCGGTTCCGGAGCCGGCGCCCGGTGTCTCCGGACTCAGCGCAGAAGCGCTGGTCGACTCCGACGGATTCTGGCATCGCATCGGAATGGGCGACATGCCCACCTTCCATTCGACCGAGGAGGTCGTCAAGGGATCCGACCTGATCGTCCTGGGGACTCCTGTCGATGTGAGGTTCTACCTGGATCGACCGGGAGTGGAGGGACCGGATGGCACCATCATCGGAGCGGAGACCTACGTATTGCTGCAAGTCGCCGTCGACGAGGCGATCAAAGGCGCGCCGCGTCTCAACGTGAACGACATGGTCGACGTCATCGTAGACCTGCCGTACCAAGTCACTCCCGAGGAGTTGACCGCGGCGATCCCTCGCAAGGAGCAGTCGATGTTCCTCCTGTACAACCTGGGCAAGTTGAACGAGGAGTACGGCCAGCCGGAGGACGAGGTCGAAGCGACTCGGGACATCTATGTGCGGCTCAACGATCCCCAGGGCGTGCTGCGAAACCTCGAGGGGAAGGTCGAGCCAGTGAACATCGAATACGACGACGACCAGTTCCCTGCGATGTTCGCTGGTCGTCCTTTCGCGGAGCTGGTGGCGGCCATCGAGCAGGAGGCAGCCAAGGAACAGCGCCAAGCGCAGCACGGCCAGAGGTCCTATGGCCGGTCAGGCGCGTGTCGAAGGGCCTTTCGACCGCCAAACCGGCCGATGATCCGGTCGAGGAGGTCGAGTTCGCCGATTCCCGTGCGTCGGTCGCTGAGCTGACCTAGCGAACATATGCGGCGCGCCGCGAGGCTCGCGGCGTCGAGTGGGCCTCGCGGGGACCAGCCGTCTCAGGTCGCCGCGACCGTCTCCCGGCCGGTCACGTACCACGGTTCCACGCCGTAGACAGCCCGGATGCGATCCGGGGTCAGGACGTGCCCCGGGGGGCCGTCGGCGATCAGGCAGCCGTGGTCGAGCAGAGCCAGTCGCGGGAACGAGTGGCGGGCGAGCGACAGGTCGTGGAGGACGGCGAGGACGGTCATCCCCTCGTCGGTGGAAAGCCGCTCCAGGAGCTGCATCACGGCGACCTGGTGGCGCAGGTCCAGGTGCACGGTGGGCTCATCGAGGATGAGCGTGACGCCACCCTGGGCGAGCGCCATCGCGATGAGCGTCAGTTGTCGCTCGCCCATCGACAGCGTCCGGACATCCCGGTCACGGAGCCCCAGGATATCGGTGCGCCGGAGCGCGCTCGCAGTCGCCGCCCGGTCAGCGGCGGTCGGTACCCCGAGACCCTGGAGGTGGGGCGTCCGACCGAGCATCACGAGATCGTCGACACTCATGGCGAACGGCAGGTGGATCGAGGCAGGCACTACCGCGACGCGCCGCGCGAGCTCGCCTCTCGGCAGCTCGGCGAGGGCCCGCCCGTCGAACCGGACGGATCCCGAGGCCGGCCGGACGATCCCGGTCAGGCAGCGCACCAGGGTGGATTTGCCCGCGCCATTGGGCCCCACGAGGCACACCATCTCGCCGTGCCGCAGGCTCAGGTCGACGGGGCCAAGGACCCGCCGCTCACGGTAGACGACCGATACGCCGTCGAGCTCCAGGATGGGGTCCGGCGTCGTCGTTCGGCGATCTGGCTCAGAGCTCATACGCACTCTGCGACCGACGTAGCAGAAGGAGGAACACGGGCACACCGATGAGGGCGGTGACGATGCCCACCGGCAGCTCGCCGGGGATGCGCGCGATGAGGTCCCCGAGGACCATGAAGGCTGCCCCGAACAGTGCCGAGAGCGGCAGCACCAGGCGTGCGCTTGGACCGACGACCAGGCGCACCGCGTGCGGCACGATGAGGCCCACGAAGCCGATGAGGCCCGCCAGGGCGACCGAGGCGGCCGTCACGAGGGCAGCGAGCCCCAGCAACAGCAGCCGCTCCCGGCGCACGTCCACACCCAGGTGGACCGCGGCATCATCACCCAACAGCAGCGCGTCCAGGCTTCGCGCTCGCGAGACGATGAGCAGCGTCCCCACCATGACGATCGGCAGACCAACGACCACCTGGTCCCACGACGCGTTCGCGAAGCTGCCCAGGAGGTACGAGACGATGCGTCGGAGGTTGTCGCCCGACAGGTACATGGCCATGGCCAACCCGGCGGCAAGCACCGAACCGACCGCGTAGCCGACCAGCAGCACCGACGACCGCGACTCACTGCTGCCCGAAACGCGGTACACCAGAGCCACAGCCGCGAGCGCGCCCACGAACGCCAGGGCACTGCTGACCCCGAAGCCGAGGACGGCGAACTGGACCGGCAGCAGGATGCCGACCGCCGCCCCGAGTGCCGCCCCACTCGCGGTACCCAGCACGTACGGGTCCGCGAGCGGGTTCCGCAGCAGACCCTGGAAGACGGTGCCGGCCACTGCGAGGCCCATGCCCACGGTCATCGCCGTGAGCACTCGTGGTAGTCGGAGCTCGACCACGATGGTCTCGGTGGACGCGGGCCAGGCACCCGCGGGGAGTCCCAGCAGTCGATGACCCAAGATGCCGAGGGTATCGGGCAGCGGCAGCGATACGTTGCCCAGCATGATGCCGGCGACCACGATGGCGACGAGCAGCAGCCCACCCAGGACCGACACCACGAGCGTCCGCCGGCCGGCCAGGGGACGCCCGATCGCGACGGAGCTGCCGGCCGCCAGACCCGTGCTCATGGACGTTTCAGGGAACGTTGCTGGGCGACGCGTCCGGGCTCGGCGACGCGTCCGGGCTCGCCAGCGCCGCGGCACCGCCGGGGCACATCGGTGGGTCGACCGGGAAGTCGGACAGCTCGTCGCTCAGCTCCGGATGGATGGCGCGGGCCAGGGACGCTAACCCGTCGACCAGCCTCGGGCCCGGTCGCGTGACGAGGGTGTCATTGACGGGCCGGATGGCGCCCCTCTGCACTGCCGTGATGCCCGCCCAGCCGGGACGCGCCGCCACCACAGCCGGACAGACGCCGTAGGACGCGTCGCCCAGCACGATGACCTCCGGATCGGCGACGATGAGCTGCTCCACGGGGATGCTGAACACGGCCGGATCGCCGGTCGTGATAGCGTCGCCGCCCGCGAGCTCGACCATGTCCGCGATGAAGGAGTCGGGTGCCGGGCCGTACAGCTCCGGTTGGTCGCCGATCTCGTAGAAGGTCCGGGGAGTGGTGCGCACGGCCGTCGCGAGCCCGCTGATGCGATCGATGGACGCACCCATGTCCGCGACCATGGCCTCGGCTGCGGCATCCGCGTCACCACCCAGAGCGTCACCGATGAGCCGGATGTCATCGAGCACGTCGTCGACCCGCTGGGCATACACCACGACCACGGGATAGCCGAGATCGCGCCTCCGGGCGATGTCGGCGTCCGGCGTGAAGCCGTTGCCGGCCGCGAGCACCAGGTCCGGATCGAGCGCCACGACCTGTTCCATGAC
>JBBSOS010000147.1:0-6601 GCA_038259505.1 Candidatus Limnocylindrales bacterium
CGATGCCGACGTCGGCGGCGATCCGCCAGGTGCCGTCGAGTGACAGTGCCGACAGGGTGTCTGCTGGCTGCGTGGGGGCCGTACTCCGCGGTGCTGCAGGCGACGCGTCGTTCGGGCCGCCGGCCGGGGCGGTGCTGGCAACGCCTGGGGCGGTGCTGGCAACACCTGGGGCCGTGCTCGCCGCACCCGGGATGACCGGAGCGCCGGTGCCGACCGGCGCGGGACCCGCCGGACGAAAGAACACGTACCAGATGCCGACCGCGCCCGCGAGCACGGCCGCCACGATCAGCGCGACGAGCAGCGTGCGGACGATCGGCGATCCGTCGTTCCCGGGCGGGCGTTCGCCGACCGGCGATGGCTGGGGTTGCGTCACGGTCTCCTCCTGATGCAACGATCCACGGATCGTCCGGGCCGTCGCGGATACTCAGGCGCTCAGATGAGATCAGGCTGAGAGGCTACCAGCCCCCGGATGGCTATCTGGCGCGCGCAACCATCAGTCCGTCGGTGTGTCCGAGGGCGGATCCGGCACCAGTCCCGTCGCGATCCAACCCCCATCGACCGGGATCGATGCACCACTGACGAAGGTGCTGGCATCCGAGGCCAGGAAGGTCGCGACAGCACCCACGTCGGCCGGCTGACCGACGCGGCCGACCGGCAGGATGCCACCCCAATTGGCCGCGTAGCCAGGGTCGTCCGCCACGTTACGGTCGTTGACGACCGGCCCGACGACGAGTGCGTTCGCGGTGATGCCGTGGCGACCAAGCTCCAGTGCCAGGCTGCGCGCCAGCGCCTCGACCGCGGCGCGGGTCATGGCGTAGGCGGACGCGTTGGCGATCGCTCGGGTGCCGGTGACCGATGTGGTCAGCAGCAACCGACCACCGGTCCCCTGCTCCACCATGCACCGGCCAGCCGCCTGGGCGGTCAGGAACGTGCCCCGGATGTTGGTCGCGACGACGGCATCGAGCGCCTCAGGACTGACGTCCAGGAACGGACCCCAGGATGTGACACCGGCATGGCAGGACATGATGTCGAGCCGACCCCAGCCTTCCGTCGCGGCAGCGACCAGGGCGGCAGCTCCCTCGAGGGTCGCGATGTCCGCGGCGCAGGTCAGCGCGCGTCCTCCCGCGGCGCGGATCATGCCCATGGTCGTGTCGGCGCCTGCCGCGTCTCGGTGATACCCCACCACGACATCCGCGCCGGCACCGGCGAACGCGACCGCGATGCCTCGCCCGATCCCCGTGCTGGCTCCCGACACGACCGCGACACGGCCGGTCAGGACCCCTGGGACAGGTCGGCCGGTTGCTACGGCGGCGTGGGTCACCGATGGATGCTCGCACGAACGGCGCATCTCCGAGCGGCATGCCGCACGATACGCGGCCAGCGCACGACGCGGCGTTCGGTATACTCCATGGGAGTATCCTCAGCCGATCGGATCCCCGGTCGTCTGCCGTACCCCGACCATACCAAGGAGGTCACGTGATGGTCACAGAGAACGAGGAGCCGGTCACCGATCCCGTCTGCAGGATGAAGATCCGTCCATCGGAAGCCGTGACGTCGATCGAACACGACGGCACGACGTACTCCTTCTGCAGCCAGGACTGCGCTGACAGCTTCAGGGAGTCGCCGCAGGACTACCTCTAGCCCGCCATGGTCTCGCTGGTGCCGCTCGCGATCGCATTCAGCGTCTTCGTGCTGGCCATCGGTGCTGTGCTCGTGTTGTGGTGGCTGGGCGACCCTGAGCGCGACAGGTCCCGCCTCCCGGTCGATCCGACGCCCTTCGCGGGCGGCCATGCCCCGCAGGTGCATGCCTGGAACCGGTACCACGCGCGCTACTACCCCATGGCGCTCGTGTTCCTGGCGTTCGACATGGAGATGGTGTTCATGTATCCGTGGGCGGTGGTGTTCGTGAGCGAGGGGCTGACCGCCATGATCGAGATGGGCATGTTCATCGTGGTCCTCCTGCTCGGCATCCTGTATGCGTGGCGGGAGCACGCGTTCGAGTGGACCTGAGGGCCAGGCTCGCCCGCTTCGGAGCGGCCGGGGACGTCCCGGTCCTGGCCGTCGCAGGAGCTGGCATGCGCGAGGCCGTGCAGGACCTCCGCCTCGACTCCCGGCTGCGGATGGTGGACACGCCACGTGCGGCTGCAGTCCTGCTCGTGGCGGGCGACCTCGATCCCATCGATCTGGACGCCCTGGCGCGTGTCCACGACTCGATACCCCATCCCCGCGCCACGGTGCTCTGGCAATCGTCAGCTGCCATGTCGTGGCAGTCGGAGCCGTCGTCCGTGGTCGTGACTGCCATCGACCCGGTGCCGCAGATCAGGGCGGCCTTCCGTGACCTGCTCGGCGATCGGCGTCCATCGGAGTCGGCGGTCGGGGGCGGATCGGGGCTGGTCGAGTGGCGGGATGTCGGCCCATACGGACAGGGTGGTATGGGCATGACGGGTGGCACGCCGTACGGACGCCCGATGGCAGGCCTCGGGACCGATCGTGACGGGTTGCGGCTGGATGTCCTGCCGGTCAGGCTCGGTCCGTTCTTCCCGCGTCTCCCGGTCGGGCTCTCGCTGGACATCAGCCTGGCCGGTGATGTCCTGACCGAGGTCCATGTCGAGATCCCCGCGCTGCCGTCCCCGATCGGCCCTCGGTCGATCTTCGCGCGTGCGCTGTCTCGGCCGGTGCCGATCGCGGACCTCGAGTCGGCGCGGGCACGCGATCACCTTCGGTGGACGTCCGATGCGCTCCTGGCCCAGGGCATGCCTGCCCTGGCACTGGTGGCACTCCGGGCGGCCCGAGAGGTGCAGCCGGGCGATGGTGCCCGGGTCCGGGCCCTCGCCGCTCGTGTGCGACGGAGTGGTGTCTTCCGATGGTCGCTGCCGCGGCAACCGCGCCTTGATGGGGCGACGATCCAGGGCATGGGTCTCGGACCCGTCAGCAGGGCAGCAGGTCTCGTCGAGGACGTCCGGCTCGAGGACGACGGCTATCTCGCACTGGGATTCCAGGTGCAGACCATCGATGCGCCCGGGGTGGGTGGCTGGTGGCAGATGCGCCTCGATGAGGCTGCCCGATCGCTCGACCTGGCAGCTCGGGCGGGTGGCCAGATGACGACCCTCCTCGGGAGGGTCGAGGGTCCCAGGGGCCGGATCGAAGCCGGCGATACGCCCACGCAACGCGCCCTGACACTCCTGCCTGATGTGCTGGATGGGCTCGAATGGGGCGATGCGATGGCCGTGCTGGTCGGGCTTGACCTCGACCTGGCTGAGGCACCCGGGTCGGCCAGTCGCTGCACGGTCGCGGCATGAGTCTGGTGGCCTCGATCCTGATCGCGAGCGTCGCCGTCGCGGGCGTGATGGTCGCGGGCGCCTATCTCGTGGCTGTGATGGACCGATGGACGGCGCGCCTCGTGGCGGGTGGGGGCGTGGACGCCGGACGGGCGATGGCGGCCCCGGCTCGCGACGCCGCCTTCCTGTTGACCAGGCACCGCACGTCGACGGAGCGACCCGATGCGCGCGCATGGGCGCTGGCTCCGGCGCTGCTCGCCGGCCTTGCCGCTCTGGCACTGACATTGGTGCCCATCGCGCCGGACACGGTCATCGCGGACCCCGCCACCGGCTTCGTGGTCTTCTCCGCGGCCATCGCGTTCGTGATGATCGCGGTGTTCCTGCACGGTTGGGCACCCGACTCCACCCTGCCGCTCATCGGAGCGTACCGATTCGGCGCCCAGGCCCTCTCCTTCCAGATCCCGTTCCTGCTGGCGGTGCTGGCCACGACGCTGCCCGCCGGGTCCCTGTCCATCGTGCGCATCGCGGAGGCCCAGGAGCCGCTCTGGAACGTCGTGCGCCAGCCACTCGGCCTGCCCATCTATCTCGTGGTGGGTCTCGCGGTGAGCTATTGGGGACCGCTCGACCTGCCTGACGGGCGTGACCTGGCCGGTGGCACCAGCGCCGAGGACGCCGGCATCGCACGCCTGCTATGGTCCGGCGCCCGTGCGGCGATGCTGGTGGCCATCGCCGCGATGGGCGCCACCGTCTTCCTGGGTGGCTGGTACGGGCCGGTCCTCCCGGGACCCGTCTGGGTCGCTCTCAAGACCCTGCTCCTGCTCGCCGTCATCGTCCTCGCCGGCAACCTGTTCGCACGGGTGCGGATCGGGTCGTTCGTGATCGTCTGTTGGACCCTGCTCATCCCGCTCTCGCTGCTCAACATCTTCGTGTCGGGAGCGATCCTGCTGTGATCGGGGGCACCGCGATCGACATCGCCTTCGCGATCTTCGGCGTCGGGGCGATCGTGTCCGGGTACCGCGTCTTTCGTACGGACTCGATGGTGCGGGCGGCGTTCTACCTGCTCGCCTCGTTCGCGTGCGTGGGGGGCATCCTGGTCCTGCTCGGGTCGGAATTCCTGGGCATGGTCCTGATCCTGATGATGGCCGGGGAGATGCTGGTCATGGCCATCGTGATGGTCATGTTCATGATGAATCCGGCGGGCCTCAACCCGATGACGATGGTCCACCAGAACCGGGTCGCCGCGATCGCTGGCATCGCGGCGTTCCTGGGCATCTCGGCAGTCGCATTGGTGGGTGATTTCCCCGACCACCCGGCCTCGGAACCTGCCCAGGCTACGCAGGAACTGGGCGTGGAGCTGCTGGGTGACTCCATGCTGGTGTTCCAGACGGCGGGCGTCACGCTGCTGGCGACCATGATCGGCGTTGTGGCCATCACCAGCAGACGTGGCCGATACGGCGCCGCTGACGATGGTTCGACCGAGCCAGCCCTCCAGCCCGATGAGGAGCCCGCATCGTGAGCACGGAGGCCGTGCTCATCGTCGCGGCAGCCCTGTTCGGCATCGGCGTCTACGGGGCTCTCAGCCAACAGTCGTTCGTGATGTTGCTGATGGGCCTGGAGCTCATCATCAACGCGGCGATCCTGGCCCTGGTCGTCCTGTGGGCGCGAGCGGCCGGCGGCGACCCGACCGGTCAGATGCTGGGCGTCGTGTTCTTGACGGTGATGGCCGTAGAGATGGCCCTTGGCTTCGCGCTCATCGTGGGCGTGTACCGGGTCCGTCGGGCCGACATCACCGAGAAGCTGCGGCGGCTCAAGGGATGAGCCTGCTGCTCCTGCTCCTCGTGCCGCTGATCGGGGCGGTCATTGTCCTGCTGCTCCGACCCCGGGGTACGGACGACCAGAACGCACGGCCGGCGCGCGGTGCCATCGTGGCCGCCCCGGTCGCCGTGGCCGTCCCGGTCGCCGTGGCCGCCGTCGCGGTCGGCGCCATGCTCGTGACCCTGTCGCTGGGTATCTGGGTCGCGGCCACCGAGCCGGTGGTCGACCTGTCGTGGGGCCCAGTCATCCGGCTGTCGCTCGCGGCGCAGGGCTTCTCGCGCGTGATGGTCATCCTCGTGCCGGCCATCGCGGCGCCCGTCCTCCTCTATGCCGCGGCGACCCAGGTCACGGCGCGGCCGCGGCTGCTGGCCACGATGCTGGCGTTCGTCTCGGCGATGCTGCTCCTGGTCGTTGCCGACGACTTCGTCAGCCTGCTCATCGGCTGGGAACTGGTCAGTGCGATCTCCTGGTGGCTCATCGGCC
Organism: Candidatus Limnocylindrales bacterium; assembly: GCA_038259505.1. Lineage (GTDB taxonomy): Bacteria > Chloroflexota > Limnocylindria > Limnocylindrales > CSP1-4 > JAFMJV01. The sequence goes on from JBBSOS010000147.1 coordinate 5,577, forward strand.
ACGACTGGCGTGAACGAGCGGACGTGGACGCCGCCACCCAGACCTTCCTGACGACGCATATCGGCGACCTGGGCCTGTACCTCGCGGCAGGTGCCCTGTTCGCGGCGACCGGTTCGTTCGCATTCGATGGTGTGACGCTCGCCGGCTCGCCGTGGGCCGGGATCATCGCTGGCGGTGTGTTGTTCGCGGCGGCCGCCAAGTCCGCCCAGGTGGCGTTCAGCCCCTGGCTGTTCGCGGCCATGGCCGGACCGACCCCTGTCTCGGCGCTGCTGCATTCCGCGACCCTCGTCGCCTCCGGCGCGTACCTGATCATCCGGCTGGCGCCGTCCCTCGACTCGGTCGCATGGTTCCTGCCAGCGACGGTCATCGTGGGTGCCGCCACGGCGATCGGCGGCGGCCTCGTGGCCACCGTCCAGCCGCACCTGAAACGGGCCCTTGCGGCGTCGACATCCGCCCAGTACGGCCTGATGTTCATCGCGGTCGGCGCGGGTTCGACGGCAGCGGCCGGCGCCCAGCTCATCACGCACGCGGCGTTCAAGTCGCTGCTGTTCCTGGCTGCTGGTGTCGCCATCCATGCCACCGGTTCGCAGCTGTTCGGCCGCGTCCGACTGGGTCGTGCGATGCCCATCGTGGCGGTGTCCGCGGCGATCGGGGCCGGTGCCCTGGCCGGGCTGCCACCGCTGGGCGGCGGATGGAGCAAGGAGGCGATCGTCGCGGTCGCATCCGAAGCGTCCCCGGTCCTCGGCGCGCTCGCCTTGGCGGCCGGCTTCCTGACCGCGGTGTACGCCGCGCGCTTCCTGCTGCTCACGTACGGCCCTGGTGAGCGCGCGGGGCACATCGCCCGCCCCTTGCCGCTGGTGCTCGCTCCGATCGTCGTCCTCGCGGTGGCCACAGTGGGTCTCGGGCTCCTCTGGATGCCGGATGCCAGCCCGGCCATCGAGCGCCTGGCGGGCGGCGCGCGCGCCCCCGGGACCTCCCCTGAGCTCCTCCGGGGCATCGGGCTGGCCGTCGCGGGTGGCCTCCTC
>JBBSOS010000148.1:0-6590 GCA_038259505.1 Candidatus Limnocylindrales bacterium
CCGTGTCCTTCTCGGTGCGCGCGGGTGAGGTGGTCTGTTTGGTCGGCGACAACGGCGCCGGCAAGAGCACCGTCATCAAGATGCTCAGCGGGGCCGTGTCCGCCGACGCCGGCGAGATCCTCGTCGAAGGGCGACCGGTGCACGTCGACAGCCCCGCCGATGCCCGGCGCCACGGCATCGAAACGGCCTACCAGGACCTCGCCCTGTGCCCCAACCTGGGCGCGCGCTACAACCTCGTGCTCGGCTCCGAACCGGTCCGGGTGCCGCTCGGTCCGCTGTCCATCCGGGACGACCATGCGGCCCAACGCGTCGCCGCCGATCGACTCGGCCAGCTGGGCATCGTGCTCGACGACGACGAACGTCCGGTGCGCCTCCTGTCGGGCGGCCAGCGTGAGTCGGTGGCTATCGCCCGCATCGTGGGAGAAGGCGTCAAGGCGGTGATCCTCGATGAGCCGACTGCTGCCCTGGGCGTCAAGCAGACCCGCAACGTCCTGGACCTCGTGGACAAGCTCGCCCGCCGGGGGACTGCCGTGATCCTCATCAGCCACGATATCGAGACGGTCTTCGCGGCCTCGGACCGCGTGGTCGTCCTGCGCCTCGGACGGGTCGTGCACGAGGGGCCGACGCGAGACCTGCGACCCATCGACCTGGTCCACCTCATGGCCGGGCTGACGACGGGACTGCCCGGCCCGGGCGAGCCGGGGACCGCGTTCGCGGCGTCACCGGCATGACCGCCCGTGATGCGCGTCCGGGGCTGGCGGCGCTGTCGCTCGAGGGACGCCGTGCGTTGGTCACCGGGGGTGGCTCCGGTCTGGGTCGCATGATCGCGGAGGGACTGGCCGAGGCGGGCGCCGTGGTCGTCGTGGTGGGTCGACGACCCGATCCACTGGCCGAGACGGTCGCCCGGATCACGACCGCAGGTGGGTCGGCCGTCGCGCTGCCCACGGATATCACGAGCGACGCGGACACGGCGGTCCTGGGCGATCGAGCCGGACACATCGACATCATCGTGAACTGCGCGGGGGCGGCACCCAACCAGCCGTGGACCGAGGTGCCCCTCGCCGAGTGGCGGGCGACGTTCGCGGTGAACGTGGACGCGCCATTCCGGCTGTGCCAGATCTTCGCGCCACCGATGATGGAGCGGGGCTGGGGCCGGATCGTCAATATCGCCTCCGTCTACGGTCGGATGGGTGGCAACCCCGCCCTGTATGCGGGCATGGACCCTGCCTGGGACGTGCCCTCGTACTTCGCATCCAAGCATGCCGTCCATGGCATCACCCACTACCTGGCGCCACGGCTGGCGCCCCGCGGAGTGACCATCAACTCCCTGAGCCCCGGCGGCTTCGCAGGTTCCGAGATGAACGATGCATCCGGCATGGGGTCCGACGAGATGCTTCGGCTGTTCCATGCGGCAGTGCCCATGGGCCGCCGCGGCAGCACCGACGACATCCAGGCGGCGGTCGTCTTCCTGGCCTCCCCCGGCGGTGGCTACGTCACAGGGCAGGATCTGGTCGTCGATGGCGGCTGGACGGTCTGGTAGCCGGATCGTCATCGACCACCGGGATCCGGACGGATGCTGACACCCCGCCATCTTCGCAGTGCCGGATGAGTGGATGGTGAGCGACGGGGCGCCCAGCCGGCCCTGAACCGCTGTCGGTCAGGCGCGCCAGTCGTCGATGGCATCCAGGGGATACACCGGACGCGGCTGGCGTGTCCATGGCAGGCCGGCGATGTCCGACTGCGTCGGTCCGGGCGTGGCAACGCGGATGACCCGCGATGCGATGGGCGCGAACCACTGGAAGTTGGACGCGGTCTTGACCACGGCCATCCGGTATTCGGCTGGCTCGATGCCGAACGCCCGGTAGATCTCCGGATGGTTGCCGGCCATCCCCCGACGCTCGCTGATCATGAGCGTGACCGGACCCGTGTCGAGGATGACGGTGGTGCCCATGTCGATCTCCGGCTCCGGCAGTCCATCGATGAACAGATGCCCCGGGGCGACAGTACGAACGACCCCGGTCACCTCCACGGGTCGGAAGAAGCCACTCGCCTGGCCACCGACCGCGAGCGTCACCGTCGCTCCCTCCCCCGCTGCGGCGAGCGTCGCCACGGATGGCGCATCGATGAGCGGGATGAGGGCTCGCCCGTCGATACCGCGCCGCAGGATGGCGTCCAGCAGCACGGTGCTGTCGCCCGCCGCGCCGCCGAAGACGGAGTCGCCGTGATCGCTCAGGACGACGACGCCGGCGGGCCCCCCGGCTGCCATCGCCACCCCCTCGTCCGCCGGCACGCTGGTCGTCACCTGGAAGTCGGCCCGCATCGACCACGCCAGGTCCGCCAGCTCGTCGGCGAGTCGCTCGGCCAGTGCGGGGTCGTCGTCCGTGATGACGACCGTCGACCAGCCACCCTCGTCCGCATCGAGCCAGCACTGCATCGGGAAGACGGACACACTCAGGACCCGCGGGTCCTGTTCGAGCTCTCGGGCTCGATCGAACCAGACCTTCATGGGTCCGTCGGACGTGAGGTACTGCTCCTGGTGGGACAGCAGCCGGAGCTTGCGCCAGGCGGTGGTCGGCCGGACCCCGCCGCCGATGATGCGCAGCAGCAGCTCCGTGGACGCCACGCCGGTCTCGAAGTGGTCATGCGGTTGCGTCCGATAGCCCATGAGTGCATCACAGCCGTCGATCATCGCCTGGGTGATGTTGGCGTGGTGGTCGAGGGTGAGGACGATGGGCGTGTCGGGGCCGAGCACCTCCCGGCTGATCCCCAGCAGGTATCCCTCGACGTCGTCGATGGTCTCGGACGAACAGGCGCCGTGGAGCTGGAGGGCCAGCCCGTCGAGGTGCCCCGCGTCCGACAGGCCGGCACGCAGCCGCGCGGCGAAATAACCCAGCGCGTCGCTCGTGATCCGGCCGCCAGCGACGGCCAGACCGCGGGTGATGGGGACCGTCTCGATGTCCAGACCCGAGGCCTCCACAGTGGCGAGGTATCCCCCGACGGTGCCGGTGCCCCGCAGTCGCTCCAGCGTCTCGGACCCCTCGTACAGCCCGTAGGCGGCGAAGTCCTCGAGCGTGGTCAGGACGGGGTTGAAGGAGTTGCTCTCGTGGGACATCTGGACGAGCGCGATGCGCATGGGATCCCTCCGGTGATTCAGCGGATGCGACCGCGTGCGGCGATCGGCCACACGGCCTCGACCACGCCATCGTGGACCGCCACGACCTCGTCGTGCAGGTTGACGGTGGTGTCGCCGTAGCCGACCACGAACACGAGCTGGTCCCCGATACGGGGCGACGAGGCGGGTCGGGTCAGCTCGAGGGTGGTGTGCTCCGCCGACAGCGTGACGGACCGCACGTCCGGCAGCCCGATCGGTGTCGGCACCGGGCCATCGGTGGTCATCGCCTTCTTGCCCGCGTCGCACACGATGCGCTCCGGCGTCGGTCGGCTGGTGACCGTGGAGCGGACCGTCAGCGCGTACGGGTGGTCGATGTGGAACTGGGTCCGGTAGCGCAGGTCGGAGAGCACACCGCCACCCGCCTGGATCTCCGTCACCCCGGGCACGCGGGCCGCGAAGGGATACGTGCCGGTCCCGCCGCAGCTCATGATGTCGACGTCCAGACCGTCCACGCGGCACGCCTCGGCGCTGGACACGATGCCGCTGATGGCGCGCTGCACCGCGCGACCCTTCTCGTCAGGATCGGCGATGGCTGTGGTGCGCGCCTCCCAGCCCATGACCCCTGCGAAGCGCAGGCCCGGCTCGTCGGCCACCGACCGGGCGAGCGCGACGACCCCCGGGCCGGGAGCCAGACCGGCTCGTCCGAGACCCAGGTCGACCTCGACCACGACCCGGAGCACGACACCCGCCTCGCGGGCTGCGGCACCCAGGGCGGTCACGTGCTCGACCGCATCGACGGCCACGATGACGTCCGCGGTCCGGCGCAGCGCGACCAGCCGGGCGAGCTTGGCCGCACCCACGACCTGGTTCGCGATGAGGATGTCCGTGATGCCCGCGGCCGCGAACACCTCGGCCTCGCCGACCTTGGCACACGTGACACCGATCGCGCCCGCGTCGATACAGCGGTGCGCGATCTGGGGCACCTTGATGCCCTTGATGTGCGGTCGCCAGGCCACGCCACCGCCGCGACAGGCCCGTGCGATGCGCTCGATGTTGGCATCGAGCACGTCCAGGTCGACCACCAGGGCCGGGGTATCCACCGCGGACACGAGCCCCCCGACAGCCCCCGATCCGGCCCCCGACACCTCGGTCACCCCTGGGACGCCTCCCGTCTGGTCGCTCGCAGGCGTCGCGTCGCATCCTCGTCCACGATGAGGGTCGCGGGATCGATGACCACGCCGTACTCGCGCTCCGCGTACGCGGGCGTCAGCTTCTCCTCGCGAACGTCGTGGAGGACCCGCGCCGGGTCGCGCGTGAGGGGATCACCCCAGCCGCCGGCACCCGCCACCTGGTGCCGGAGCACGTCGCCTCGATGCACCGTCAGCCGCGTCTTGGTCGGCAGCTCCCGCGGATCACCGTGCGGATCGAGGATGTTCGTGGAGGGCGTGCCAGCGCGGCCACCCGCGAGTCCGTAGGGCGTGAACCGGCGACGGTCGGTCCGCAGTTGGAACGTCGCGGCATCGATGTCGAAGCGGTAGTCACGGACCAGCGCCAGGCCACCCCGGAACTCGCCCGCGCCACCCGTGTCGGGCACGTAGCCGTACTGCTCGATGACGAGCGGCTGCTCCGCCTCGATGATCTCGATGGGGTTGTTGGCGAAGTTGACCACGGAGCTGCTGCACGCGTCGACGCCGTCACGGGTCGGCCGGCCGCCCCACGAGCCGTACAGGAACTCGATGAATACGAACGGCCGTCCGTCGGGGTAGTACCCACCGTAGCTGACGCCGGTGTCCCCCCCGGCCTCGCACGCGAACACCCGGTCGGGCGCGATCTGGGCCAGTGCGCCGAAGACGGCGTTGGCGATGCGGAAGCCGGTGAGACCGCGCGCGGCCACGGATGCCGGGAGCACCGGGTTGACCAGGGTGCCTGCCGGGGCACGCACCGTGATGGGCCGGAAATAGCCTTCGTTGTTGGGCGGGTCGCCGCCGATGAGATGGCGGACACAGGCGTAGACGGCAGACTTGGTGAACGGGATGGGCGAGTTGATGGCGCCCCGGACCTGCCGCGCTGTGCCCGTGAAGTCGACCAGCATCCGGTCGCCCGTGACCGTGATGGTGACCACGATGGGGATCGGCTCGGGGTCCAGGCCATCCTCGTCGATGTAGTCGGTGAACGTGAAGACACCGTCAGGCATGGCGCTGATGGCATGGCGGGCGAGCCGCTCGGCCTGGTCCAGCAGTGCATCGGACGCCGCAGCCAGTTCATCCCCACCGTATCGCTCGACGAGCGCCAGGTAGCCCCGTTCGCCCGCGAGACACGCGGCGGCCTGGGCCCGGACATCGCCCAGGACCTGGATGGGTACCCGTACGTTCCTCTCCAGGAGGTCGAAGATGGCCTCCACCGGCTGACCCTGGTCATACAGCTTGAGGGGCGGGATGCGCAGCCCTTCCTGGTAGATCTCCGTGGCGTCGGAGCCATTGCCACCCGCGGTCATGCCACCGACATCGGTCTGGTGGCCGATGCTCACCGACCAGCCGATGAGCTGATCGCCGACGTGGACCGGCTTGAACAGGTAGAAGTCGGGCAGGTGGGTGCCCCCCTGGTAGGGGTCATTGAGCAGATAGGCGTCGCCCGGCAGGATGCGCCCCTGGAACTTGCGGATGACCTCCGCGATGGCATCCGGGATCGATCCCAGGTGGAGCGGCAGCGTCAACCCCTGCGCGATGAGCCGGCCCTGCGCATCGCACAGGGCACAGGACATGTCCATCGCGGTCTTGATGTTGGTCGAGTAGGCCGAGCGCATGAGGGCGATGGCCATCTCATCCACGATCGCGTCGAGGGCGTTCTTGATGAGTTCCAGACGGATGGGATCGACCGTCGTCACGGCAACTGCTCCACTCATCGGCCGGCCGCCGTGGCGATGACGATGTCCTGGTGGTCGTCGAGTCGTGCCGTCGCACCGGGTGGCACGAGCGTCGTCGCGTCGTACTCGTCGACGAGCAGCGGGCCCGGTCGCGCTCGCTCGTCGAGGTCCGCCCGGCCGATGACGGGTGTCGACAGGAGGCCGTGGGCACGTCCGAACCAGGCGTCCCGCGAGCCGGTCGCGCCCCGTTGGGCCAGCACCGATCGTCCGCCCGTACGCGCCGCGGCACTCCGCAGGCCGGCCGTCAGGCGCAGGTTGACGAGGCCGATGGGATCGGTCCGCGACGCGTGGCCGTAGGTCCGCTCGTGCTCTGACGCGAACGCCTCGATGAGGGACGCGATGCGGCCGTTGGGGTCGGCATCCACCGGCAGGGCCAGGGTCAGCTCGTACGACTGGCCTTCGTAGCGCAGGTCGACGAACCGGCTCATCTGGAGGTGCCCGTCGACATCGGCGCCAGCCATGACCTCGGTCGCCTCTCGCTCCATGACCTCGAACGCCGCATCGACATCGCTCAGCGTCGCGACGCTGAGCGGCCGCATGAACGTACGCACGAGG
>JBBSOS010000149.1:0-6585 GCA_038259505.1 Candidatus Limnocylindrales bacterium
GGCTCGGGCAAGACCACCCTGGCCGAACACCTGCTGCACACGACCGGTGCCATCGCGCGCGCCGGGCGTGTGGACGACGGCACGGCCAGCCTGGACTGGGAGCCCGAGGAGCAGAAGCGCACGCTGTCGCTGTCGCTCGCGGTGGCGACCTTCAGTCACGCGGGGCATCGCATCACGCTCATCGACACGCCCGGCTACGCGGATTTCGTGGGCGAGGTCATCGAGGGATTCAGCGCGGTCGACGCAGCACTCATCACCATGGATGCCTCGGGTACCGAGTCGGGAGCGGACACGGCCATCGGCCTGGGCCGCTCGATGGGCCGCCCGGCCCTGTTCGCGATCACCCGCTGCGACCGTGAGAACGCTGACCCGATGGCCGCCATCGATGCCCTGCGGGCGGAGTTCGGCAACAAGATCGCGCCGCTCCAGGTCGCCATCGGTCAGGGCGAGTCGTTCCGGGGCACCATCGATGTGGTCCACGGCCGCGCGTGGCTCCACGAGGGCGGAGCGCGGCACGAGGTGCCCATCCCCGATGACCTGGTGGCCGAGGTCGCCGCCCGCCGCGACCAGTTGCTCGAAGCCGCCGCGGAGGCCGATGACGAGGTCCTCGCCAAGTACCTCGAGGGACAGGACGTCTCGGACGCGGAGCTCGAGGCCTGTCTCCACAGGGGGGTCCGGGACAGCATCCTGGCGCCCGTGCTGCTGACCTCTGCGACACGGGACATCGGTATCGAGGAGTTGCTCGATGCCATCGTGCGCTACCTGCCCGCCCCCGATGAGGAGGGCCCCGTCACCGCCCAGGATGCCTCCGGCGCAGACGTCGAGGTCGTCTTCGATCCGGACGGGCCGCTGCTGGTCCAGGTGTTCAAGACCAGCGCCGATCCGTTCGTGGGCCGCCTGTCCTGCTTTCGGGTCTGGTCGGGCACGATCCGGTCCCACGATCACCTGTGGAACGCGCTGCGCGGCGAGGAGGAGCGCATCGGCCAGGTGCTCCGGCTGCACGGCAAGGACCATGAGACGGTCGGTGAGCTGCGGGCCGGCGACATCGGTGCCGTGGCCAAGCTCTCGCATACCCTCACCGGCGACGCCCTGTCGAGCCGCGCCGAACCCCTGACGCTGCCCGCCATCGCGTTCCCCGCACCGACCCTGCCCATCGCCATCGAGCCGGCCTCCAAGACCGACGTGGACAAGCTGAGCACGAGTCTCGCCCGGCTCCTGGAGGAGGACCCCACGCTGCGCGTCGAGCGCCAGGCGGAGACCGGCGAGGAGCTGCTGTGGGCACAGGGCGAGAACCAGATCGCCGTGGCCACGGAACGCCTCAAGCGCAAGTTCGGTACCGCGGTCATCACCCGGCCGCCACGGGTCCCCTACCGCGAGACCATCCGGGGTCACACCAGGGTCGAGGGTCGCCACAAGAAGCAGACCGGCGGCCGCGGCCAGTTCGGGCACGTGTGGCTGGAGCTGGAGCCCAACCCCGGCGGTGGCGTGGTGTTCGCGGAGCGCGTGGTCGGCGGCGTGGTGCCGCGCCAGTTTTTCCCGGGGGTCGAGAAGGGTGTCAGGGACGTGGCCGAGAAGGGACCCATCGCGGGCTATCCGGTCATCGACTTCAAGGCCACCCTGTACGACGGCTCCTTCCACGCGGTCGATTCGGACGAGGTCTCATTCCGGGTCGCGGGCTCGATGGCCACGCGCCAGGGGATCGGCGAGGCGCAGCCGGTGCTCCTGGAGCCGGTGATGGAGGTCGAGGTACGCGTCCCCGAGGCGTACATGGGCGATGTCAACCGTGATCTCGCCACGCGTCGGGGGCGCGTGCTGGGCATGGACAGCGACGACGGTGCGCAGACGGTGCGGGCCCACGTACCGATGGCCGAGCTGTTCACCTACGCCACGGAGCTGCGCTCGCTGACGGGTGGCCGGGGCACGTTCCGCCAGAGCCTCGCACACTACGAGGAGGTGCCCAACTACGAGGCACAGAAGGTGATCGACGTGCACCGTAGGGAGCAGGCAGACAGCGCGCGCTGACGGTTCAGTCCCTCAGCGAGCGGCCTCGAGTGCCTCCGCGAGGTCGATCCGACCCTCGTAGAGTGCCCGACCGAGGATGGCACCGGCGTATCCGGCAGCGACCAGCGTCCGGACGTCCGCCAGGCTGCTCACCCCCGCCGACGCGATGACCCGCCGGGGTCCGCCCGCAGCCACGGCCGCGAGCGCGAGGAGATCCGTGTCGGGACCATTCAGCAGGCCGTCACGCGCAATGGCCGTGACCGCGAAACAGATGACGCCCTCGGCTCGCAACCTGCCGATGTGGCCCATCGCGGGCGAACCGACGGCGCCCTCGGTCCAGCCGTCCCCGACGGCCCGGCCATCGCGCACATCCACGGCAGCCACGATCCGCTCGGCACCGAACCGGGTCACGAGCGAGCCGCCCAGGCCCTGGTCACGGATGAGGGCCGTGCCCAGGACCACCCGGTCCGCGCCACCGTCGAGGATGGCAGCGGCCGTCGCCAGGTCGCGGATACCGCCGGCGACCTGGCACGGGATATCGACCGCGGCCACGATGCCCGCGATCGTGTCCGCCTGCCTGCGGCTCCCGTCACGGGCCGCCTCCAGGTCGACCAGGTGCAGCCGGGTCGCCCCCTGGCGCTGCCAGGACCCCGCTACTGCCAGTGGATCGCCACCATAGTCGGTGATCCGGTCGTAGTCGCCCTCGGCCAGCCGCACGACCCGGCCACCGAGCAGGTCGATGGCGGGGATCAGCTCCACAGTCTTGGGCCCATGCGTGCCTGAGTCATCGTACTACCATGCTAGCACGCTACTGTGCTACCATGACACTATGACGAGCGAACCAACGGATTGGCGCAGCCCCGCGGCCGATGACCTGCTGGAAGCGATCGCGGCCCTTCCCGACCGGGAGGCGGCCGGTCCCTTCCTGCGCGACCTGTGCACCCTGCGGGAGCTCCACGACCTGGCCCAGCGATGGCAGGTCGTCCAGCTTCTGGACCGGGGTCGGCACTACGCCGAGATCGCCCGGGAGACCGGCGCCAGCACGGCCACCATCACCCGCATCGCCCAGTGGCTCAATCATGGCACCGGAGGCTATCGCGCGGCGCTGGAGCGAGGTGCCGGTGTCGCGGCCCGATCGGCGGCCGAGCGTTGAGTGCCCTGACGACCGCGGCGATGGGCGCGGCCCTGTCCACGGTCCGGGATCCGGCTCGCCTGCGCCTGGCCGTGCCCAACAAGGGCCGGATGCTGGAGCCCACAGCCGCGTTGCTGCGGGATGCAGGGCTCGACTTCGAGGACGGGACCCGCGCCCTGGTCGCGCGCATGAGCACGTTCCCGCTCGACGTGCTGTCGGTCCGCACCGATGACATCGCCGAGTTCGTCGCGGATGGCGTGGCCGACCTGGGCATCACGGGCGTCAACCTGCTGCACGAGGCCGGCGTGGAGCTGCCCATCCACCTGCAGCTGGGTTACGGCAGGTGCCGCCTGGAGGCGGCCGTGCCCAATGACAGTCGCGCCCGGTCGCTCGATGACCTGCGGGGCCTCCGGATCGCCACCAGCCACCCCAACAGCACCCGCCGCGTGTTCGAGCAGCGGGACATCCAGGTCGAGATCGTGACCATCAGTGGCGCCGTCGAAGTGGCACCCAAGCTTGGTCTGGCGGATGCCATCGTTGATCTCGTGTCCACCGGCTCGACCCTGGTCATGAACGGCCTGCGCTCCGTCGGGGAGCTCCTCAGCAGCCAGGCCGTGGTGATCGGGCCCCTGCGCCCCGATGGGGCTCGTGCCGATCGCGCGGACGAGCTCATCACGATGCTGGGTGCGGTGGTAGCCGGTCGCCGAGTGAAGTACCTGATGATGAACGCACCTCGGACCGCACTGCCCGCCATCGAGGACATCCTGCCAGGTCTCGAGTCACCCAGCGTCATCCCCCTCGCCCACGAGGACATGGTCGCCGTCCACTCGGTGGTGCCAGCGGACCAGGTGCATTCGTTGCTGGGCCGGCTGCGGAGCGCGGGTGCGTCGGGCATCCTCGTCGTGCCCGTGGAGAAGCTGCTGCCGTGAGCACCGGTGTGCTGCCGCGCCTGCGACGGGTCCGTCTGGCGGACCTGTCGGCAGCCGAGCTGGATGCGATCCTGGCGCGGGCCACGACCGCGATCCCCCAGTTGCGGGAGCGGGTCCGGGCGATCATCGACGATGTGCGCGCCGGTGGCGACGACGCGCTGCGCGAGGCTGGCGAGCTCTTCGGGGGCAGCTTGCCGCCGGTCGACGGGGCGCCATCGCGCCTGTCCATCCCCGCTGTCGAGTTGCGCGACGCCCGTGACCGGTTGCCACGGGCGTTGCGACACGGTCTCGACGAGATGGCCCGGAACATCGAACGCTTCCATGCACTCCAGGTGCCAGCCGCGGAACAGTGGGTCGACGTCCGGCCGGGCGTCCTCGTGGGACGCGTCTGGCGGGGTCTCGATCGTGTGGCGGCCTATGTACCGGGCGGCAGTGCGCCGCTGCCCTCGTCGCTGCTCATGAGCGCCATCCCGGCTCGGCTGGCCGGCGTCCGGGAGCTGGTCGTGGCGACTCCCACCGGGCGGGATGGCACCGTCTCCCCTGCCCTCCTGGGCGCGGCAGGACTCATGGATGTCAAGGAGCTGTACGTCATGGGCGGTGCCCAGGCGATCGCGGCGCTCGCGTACGGCACTGCCACCATCCGGCCCGTGGACAAGATCGTGGGGCCGGGGAGTGCCTGGGTCACAGAGGCCAAGCTGCAGGTGCTCGACCGATGCGCCATCGACATGCCCGCTGGACCGACCGAGGGCATGGTCATCGCCGATGCGACCGCTGACCCCGTCCACGTGGCCGCGGACCTCATCAGCGAGGCCGAGCACGGACCTGACTCGCCCGTCGTGCTCGTGACGACCTCGCCCGACATCGCCGATGCCATCGAGGCGCAGATCGCGGTCCAGTTGCCGTTGCTGGGACGCCAGACCGAGATCGTCACGGCGCTGTCCCGGGGGACGATCGTTGAGGCCGACAGCGTCGGGGCAGCGCTCGAGTTCGCGGACGCGTACGCACCGGAGCATCTGTCGGTGCTGGTCGCCGACGACCAACACGCGCTGCGGACCCTGCGGCATGCGGGCTCCCTGTTCCTGGGCGGCTACTCGCCCGAGGCCGCGGGCGACTACGCGAGCGGTTCCAATCATGTGCTGCCGACCGGTGGCCTCGCCCGTGCCTACGGGGCACTCTCGGTCGAGACCTTCGGCCGCTGGATGCAGGTCCAGCGGCTGTCGCGGGACGGGCTCGCTGCCATCCGCGACAGTGTCGCCGTGGTCGCCGAGGCTGAGGGCCTGACGGCGCATCGTCGTGCCGTGGACATCCGGTTCGAGGATGCGCAGCCGTCACCATCGATGAGCAAGGGACGATCCTGATGGCCGCGTCGCCGACTGCCCCGGTCTCGCAGGTCTACACCTGGGAGCCCTCCAACCCGGTGCTCGCAGCACGCTATGGCCTGCGGCCCGAAGACATCCTGCGCTTTGACCTGAATACGTCTCCCCTGCCCTCGCCGGATCTGGCGACGATGCTGGCCGGACCCTTCGATCCGCCCCTCAACGAATACCCCGACAGCATGTATCCGGCCGTCGTCGAGGCGGCAGCGGCATATGTGGGGGTCGACCCCTCGGAGGTCCTGGTCGGGGCCGGCGCGGACGAGGTCCTGGACGTCATCGCCAAGACCTTCCTGCCGGCGGGCGGTCGGGCGGTGGTGCCCATCCCCACCTACTCCATGTACGGCGTCCTGTCCACGCAGCGCGACGCGACCCTGGACACGGTCCTGCGACGCGGCGCCGCCGATGGCTTCGACATCGACCTTGGTCGACTGGTGCCCCGGCTGGACGGGGCGCACGTCGTCTGGCTATGCGCGCCCAACAACCCGACAGGTGCCCCGGAGTCCCTCGAGGTCGTCACCCAGGTGCTGGAGGAGGCCGCCAAGCTCGGCAGGCGGGGTCCGGTGGTCGTGGTCGACGAGGCCTACGCGGAGTTCTCGCCCGAGACCTCCATCCCGCTCATCGACCGCTATCCGGGTCTCATCGTCGTGCGCACCGTGTCCAAGGCGTTCGCGCTCGCTGGTGTGCGGGTGGGCTATGCCGTCGCCCAGCGCCCGACCATCGAGCGGCTCGAGCGGCTGCGGCCCCCGGGCAGCATCTCGACGATGTCGGCGATGGTCGCGGGCGCGGCATTGCGCGACCCCGACCAGGCGCGTCGGAATGCCCGGCAGCTATCGGGCGAGCGGGACTGGCTGGCGGCGCGGCTGGCTGTCATGGGGTTTCCTGCGTATCCCAGCATCACCAACTTCCTGCTCGTGTCGTTCGGCACGGTCGAGGCGGCCGAGGACGTCACCGATGCGCTCCTGCACGCGGGCATCGTGACCCGCACCTTCGGTCCCGCCAACCCGCTCCGGGGGCACCTGCGGTTCACGGTGCGCACCCGCGACCAGGATGAGCGGTTGCTCGATGTGCTCGGGACATGGCAGGCAGGGAGGCAGGCATGACAGGCACCAACCGGAGCGCCGTCCGGGAGCGGCAGACCCGCGAGACC
>JBBSOS010000150.1:0-6559 GCA_038259505.1 Candidatus Limnocylindrales bacterium
GGAAACAGCGCGCCACGCTGGAATACCAGGTTGGTGGGTCGCCTATGTGGCGGGAGGTTGGTCACATCCACGCCGCCTACCTCGATCCGCCCAGCTGATGGGTGCTCGAAGCCGGCCACGATGCGCAACAGAGTGGTCTTGCCACAGCCACTGGGTCCCAGCAGTGACACGAACTCGTTCTCCGCGACATCGAGGTCGATACCCTCGAGCACAGGCTGATCACCGAAGCACTTGTGCACCCCGATGATGCGGACCGCAGCGCCGCTCACACTCGTCTCCGGGTGGTGAGGCCGGATACCACGACCAATGCGATGAGGGATGCCAGGACGACGGAAGCCAGTGCGTTCACCGTGGGATCGATCCCACGGCGCAGCAGGCCCCAGATCAGCACGGGCAGTGACTGCTGGTTGCCGATCGTGAACCATGTGACCACGAACTCGTCGAGCGAGAGTGCCATCGCCAGCAGGCTCGCGCCGATGATCGAAGGCCAGATGAGCGGAAGCGTGATATCTCGGAACGTCCGAAGCGGAGATGCCCCAAGGTCTCGGGCGGCCTCGAGCACGGAGAAGTCGAATGTCTCGAGGCGTGCGTTGACAGTGAGGATCACAAACGGTAATGCCACCAGGATGTGCCCGATGGCGGCGTTCGGCAGGCCGGGCGGGCGACCCAACGCGGTGAAGAAGACCGCGAGCGCGATGCCCAGCACGAGGGCGGGCACGGTTGCCGGGATGAGGCTGACCGTGAGCAGACGCTGACGAGCATGACGCCTGAATCGTGCCACACCGAATGCAAACGTCACGCCCAGGGTCACAGACACCACGGCGGTCACCAGTGCCAGGATCAGGCTGTTGGTCAACGCCGTCGCGAACAGCGGGTCCGCGAATGCTCGCCGGTACCAGTCGAGCGTGAAGCCCTCGATGGGCAGGCTGAGACGAGGCGAGGTCGTGAACGAGAAGAGCACAGTGACAAAAACGGGCGCGAACAAGTACAGGAGCACGAGAGCGAGGAAGATGATTCCCAGCATCCTGCTCAGGCGCGAGGAGCCTGCGGACGCGGCTGTATCGCGGCGGCGCTTGGTCGTCTGGGTCACGCCCGGGATACCGCGCGCAGGACACGGAGCGAGCCCAGGTACACGCCCACCAGCAGGATCATGATCAGGAACGCCAGGGCTGCCCCCATTGGCCAGTTCGCACCAGAGCCGCGGAACTGATCGGCGATGAGGTTGCCCACCATGGTGCCGCCCTGCGTGCCGCCCACCATCGCGGGCACCACGAAGTCGCCTGCCGCCAGGACGAACGCGATGGCGAACGCAGTGCCGACGCCCGGCAGGACCATGGGCAGCAGGACCGTACGATGGAGTCGAAGGCCATTCGCGCCAAGATCCCGAGCGGCTTCCAGGTGGTCGCGCGAGACATTGGACATGGACGACCATATCGGCAGGAGGGCGAGCGGCAGCAGCAGGCCCGCCAGGGTGATCATCACTGCCCATTGGCTGAAGATGAGGAACGTGATGGGCTCGCCGATGAGGCCCAACTGCAACAGTGCCGCATTGAGGAGGCCCTGCGTGCCCAGGATGGTGCGCCACGCATAGATGCGTACGAGGTAGCCACTGAACAAGGAGATCAGCACGAGGCTCAACAGGATCGGTCCCCGCCGCTCGAACACGAAACGCATCAGGTACGCCATCGCGTATGCGGCTGGCACCACGATCCCCGCAGTCACCAGCCCCACCACCACGGTCCGCAGGAATACCTGCAGATACAGGCGTGACGTCAGGGCTTCCAGGTAGTTGCTCAGCGTCAGGTCAGGCACTCGCTCGAAGCCTCGCTGCGTCCAGAAGCTGAGGACGAACAGGATGAGCAGCGGGATGCCAAAGAACACCGCGTAGAAGACAGCGGCCGGTCCTACCTGACGCATCGAGCCGGCCGGAAGGCGCGCGATCACGGGTATCGGTGGCTCGGGGTGTCAGCCATGCACTGGCAGGTGTCGAGTGACGTACATGGAGCTCGGCCGCTCACGGGCCCCGGGGTCACATCCCCCAGCGAAGGCACGCCGGCGTCGGCACGGTGTTGACTGCGAGCGTCGCGCCCAGGACGCCGGTTGCCTGGTCGATGGGCATCACCACGATGGTGTCCGTATCCTGATTACCCACCAGCAGGTGACGCCCGTCCGGCGTGAGCGTGAAGTTGCGTGGCGTCCGCCCCTCGGTGGAGCGATGTCCCAGGAGCCGCAGTCGCCCGGACGACTGATCTGCCGCGAACATGGTGATGGAGTCGTGGCCGCGGTTGGATCCGTACACGAAGCGTCCCGAGGGATGCACCTGGATGTCCGCGCAGTGGCTCTCGCCGGTGAAGTCGTCGGGCAGCATGGGGTAGGTCTCGATGAGCGAGAGGGTGCCGCCGACGGCGTCGTAGCCGAGCGCATCGATGGTGGACGTGAGTTCGCAGATGACCCATGCGTGCCGGCCGTCCGGGGCGAACACGAGGTGCCGTGGGCCCGAGCCGGGCGGGAGCATCAGGCTCGTGTGGGGTGTCATGCTGCCTGCATCCAGGTCCAGCCGGTAGCCGATGATGGAATCGGTGCCCAGGTCCGCGCTGAAGGCGAATCGGTCGTCCCCGGACAGCACGATGCAGTGAGCGTGCGGCCCTTCCTGGCGTGCCGGGTCCGGACCGTGGCCCGCATGCTGGTCGACGGTCGATGCTTCGGCCAACGATCCATCCGACTTCGTGGGCAGCATCGCCACGTGCCCGGACATGTAGTTGGCGATGAACGCGGCGCGCGATCGAGTGTCCATCATCAAGTAGCAAGCGAGCGCCCCGCGCGTTCCCTGGACACCGAGGTACCTGAGCATGCCCGAGGACGAGTCCACCGCATAGGAGCTGACGAGTCCCTCCGGCCAGTCGAGCACCTCCCACACCGCGTGCAGGTTGCGGCCGTCCGGAGACAGGCACAGGTAGGACGGGTTCTCGATGCCGCCCATCTCCTGGACCAGCGTCAGCCGACCCGTGATCGCGTCGAAGTCATAGACATAGAGGCCCTTGCCGTTCGTGTTCTCGAGGTATGGCCCGGGACGCGTATAGCTCCCCACGTACAGCTGCATGTCGCCCTCCGCTGTCATGATCGATTCGTGTCAGGTGTCGTCAGATCGTGTCCTGTACCTTCGGTTCGCGACCGTAGACCGAGACGAGGATGATGATGAGCGCTCCCAGCGCGGACTGGATGAGGCTCGATGGGACTCCCACTCCGAGCAGGATGGTGCCCAGCAGGATGAGCACGATGGCCCCGAGGGCGGTTCGCCCGTAGCCCCCCAAGCCACCGATGAGCGAGGTCCCCCCGATGACCACAGCCGCGATGGTCTGGAACAGCAGCGGGTCGCCCACGGTCCCGGATGCGCGGCCCGTGAAGCCGAGGTACAGCACCCCGGTGATCCCAGCGAATGCTCCCGATATCGCGAAGGTGGCGACCCACATTCGTAGCGGCCGGATGAGTGCGAACTCCGCGGCACGCGGGTTGGCACCGAGCGCGAACAGGCGTCGGCCGTACACCGTGGCCCGCTCGGTGACGATCAGCACTGCGGTGATGGCCACCCAGAAGAGCACGATGGGCGGCACCGGGATGGGCCCTGTCGTGGCGCCGATGGACACGAATCCGGTGATCCAGTCGGGTGCGGCGCCCGATGGGAACCCGGCCGTCCACCAGTTGACCGCGGCCAACGAAGCCGTCCCGATGCCGAGTGTCACGATGAGCGGGTGTACCGAGAATCGGCGCGCGAGGAACCCGTTGCCCGCGCCGATGCAGGCTGTCAGGCCCACGGTCAGCGCGATGGCGACCGGCGATGGCAGCCCAGCTTCGAACGCCTTGGCACCGACCACGTTGGCGACTCCCACCAGGAACGGGATCGACAGGTCGATGCCGCCCAGCACGATGACCATCGTCTGCCCGACGGAAGCGAGGCCCACGAACGCCGCAAGGACGAGGACAGCGCGGATGCTACGGACGCTGGCGAATCCGTCGATGAGGACCGCGCCTACCACGAACAGGCCGATGCCGAGCGCGATGGGCAGCACGATCGAAGATCGCGCGATCGCCACCGCATGACCGACGCGCTGGTTCACCACCGACGCCTCGCGACCACCGAGTTGAACACGACCGCGGCCACGAGCACGATCCCGTAGATCATCTGGAGCACGAACGTGGAGAACCCGGTCCGCGTGAGCGCGAGATCGAGCAGGTAGATGATCATCGCTCCCGCAGCCGCACCGATGAGTCCGCCCCTGCCCCCCGCCAGGCTCACCCCGCCCAGGGCGACCGCCGCGATGGCCTTGAGCGTGATCGGCGGCCCGATGTTGGGGTCGCCCGAGCCGATCAGGGCCGTCAGCGCGAGCGCTGCGGCTCCTGCGAACAGACCACCGAGGGTGTATGCGACCAGACGCACGCGAGCGACATCGACGCCGCTTGCGAAGGCGGCCTTGGCCGAGCCCCCGGTCGCCATCAGATAGGCGTACAAGGGAGTACGAACGAGGACCATCCAGAGGACGGCGACCAGGACCAGCAGGAGCCACGACAGGTCGTGACCCAATCGAGTCAGCCACTCGGGCACAGACCCGCCAGGACGATTCATGACCCACGGTGAGAGCCCGACGAACACGAGGTACGTGCCCAGGGTGGCGACGATGGGGGGGAGACGGACCCAGACCACGAGCAGTCCGTTGACCATCCCCAGGAGCGCCGCGGCGAGGAGGACGGCAGGCGCCACGACCAGCGGTGACTCGATGCCGTTGAGGAACAGGTACTGCACCATGGCCACGTTGAGCAGCCCGATCATGGGGCCGATGGAGATGTCGATGCCGCCGCCGCCCGACAGGATCGCGGGAGTGGTCGCCAGTGCGGCGAGCAGCAACGGCGCGGCGAGCCCCATCGTGGTCAGGATGCCCGAGGGTGCGAACCGGGCGGGGTTGAGCCACAGGTTCAGGAGCAGGAGCGAGATCAGCAGGATGCCGATGACGCCCGCTCCCATACGCCGACCCCACGACCGCCATCGCATCGCCTGAGCACTCACGAGGTCGGCGTCTGCGCGATCCCGAACATCGCCGCGAGCACCCCGTCGAGCGTGAGGGATGCCCGGTCGAGTTGCGCCGATGGCGCACCCTCGCGAAATACGACCGCCCGATGGCAATGCGAGACGAGTTCGTCGATCTCGGTCGACAGCACGACGACGGAGAGCCCGGCCTCCTGAGCCAACTCCTCGAACAGTGCGAACAGCGCGAGACGAGTGGGGTGGTCCACGCCACGGGTCGGGTCATTGAGCAGCATCACCCGAGGCTCCGACTCGAGCAGCCGCGCCAACAAGACCTTCTGCTGGTTACCGCCCGAGAGGCTGGTGATGGGTGATGCTGGCGACGCCAGCACGATGCCCAGGCGTTCCCGATGCTTCGCGAATGCCCGCTGGCCACGACGCCAGGACAGGAACCCGAACCGGCTATCCCGCCCGATGGTGAGGATCCGGAAGTTGTCCAGCACGGACAGGCTGGGGAAGATCCCCTCGGTCTTGCGATCCTGGGGCAGGTACACGATGCCCTGCGCATACGCGCGGTGTGCGCCGCGGACGGGCTGGCGCCGGCCATCCCGGAGGGACTCGATCGTCCCCGCGAACGGGCCCTTGATGCCCGCCAGCGCCTCCAGGAAATGCGTCTGGCCGTGGCCCTCGAGGCCTGCCAGGCCCACGATCTCGCCTGTCCCAAGCTGGAACCCGAACGGCCGTGAGCGCTCGGTCAACCGGATCCCGGAAGCCTCCAAAAGGAGCTCGCCGATCATGCGGCCTGGGGCGCCAGCAGGCCCAGCAGGATCGCCGAGGTGGCGTCCTCACGAGCTACATGGCCGACCACGAGCCCGCCGCGCAGGACGGTGATGGTGTCCGAGATCTCCACGACCTCGTCGAGGCGGTGAGAGACGAACAGCACCACGACGCCCTCGTCGCGCAGGCGTCGGATGACGTTGAACAGCGCCTGGCGCTCCGACAGGCCCAGGGCCGCGGTCGGCTCATCGAGGATGAGCATCCGTGGTTCGCGCAGCAGGGCGCGTGCGATGACCATGGCCTGCTGCACGAACAGCGGGACGGCCCCGGCTTCTTGCGTCACGTCCTCCTCGACGATGCCCAGCCAACCGAGCAGCTCGCGGGTCCGGCGCGTCTGCTCGGTTCGGCCGGAGCGATTGCGCAGCCAGGGATGGGATCCCAGGTGGACGTTCTCCACCAATGACCGATTGGGCGCGGTCAGGATCTCCTGGAACACGGTATGGATGCCCCGAGCGTGTGCCGCGCGGGGGCTCGTGAGGCGCACCTCGGTGCCATCGATGGAGATGCTCCCGGAGTCAGGTGCGACCACTCCCGAGAGTGCCTTGATGAGCGTCGACTTGCCGGAGCCATTCTCGCCCAGGATGGTGTGCACGGTCCCTCCATGGAGGTCGATGCTCACCGATCGGAGCGCCCGGGTCGGCCCGTAGCTCTTGCTGAGATCCGCGATACGGATGTGCTGCATCACGGGGGACTGTCGAAGGGGAC
>JBBSOS010000151.1:0-6539 GCA_038259505.1 Candidatus Limnocylindrales bacterium
GCGGCCTCGATGGCGAGGCCGCCGACCACCATCGCGGTCCGCGACGCCACCGTCGGCCCGCTGTCCGGCACGCGCGAGGTGTCCACCGGTGCCAGGTCGACATCTGCCTCACCGATGCCAAGCTCCGCCGCGACCAGCTGCGGGAAGATCGTCTTCGTCCCCTGGCCCATCTCGGTCGATCCCATGCGGATGGTCGGTCGACCATCCGCGTCCATGTCCAGGTGGACGACGCTCTTGAGTTTGACCTCGCCGCTTCCGGTGAAGCCGGCACCGTGCCATGCGAGCGCCAGGCCGATGCCGGGCGCGCTCCGCGTGGCGCGGGTCGCGCCGGCTTGGTGCGCGGTCGCACGGTCCGCCTCGTTGCGCTCGCGCGTGCGCTCGAACTCGGAAGCCTCGGCAGCCCGGTCCAGGACCTCCTGGCCGGCGACGCTCTCGTGCAGGACCTGACCGGTCGGGGTCGTGTCACCCAGTTGGTAGACCCACCTGCGACGGAGAGCCAACGGCGAGCATCCCAGCGACTCCGCGACCCGGTTCGCCTGCATCTCGGCCGCGAACTCGGTCTGCGGCGCGCCGAATCCCCGGAAGGCACCGTTGGGTGGCGTGTTAGTGGCCATGGCGCGACCTCGGATCCGAACAGCGGCGCAGCGATATGGTCCGCCGGCATGCAGCACACCCCGCGACAGGACCACGGGTGTCAGCGTGCAATAGGCGCCACCATCCATGACCACGTCCACGTCCTGGGCCACCAGCGTCCCGTCGCGCATCACCCCGGTCCGATAGCGCACGATGGCCGGGTGCCGCTTGGTGGTCGCGGCGATGTCCTCGTGGCGGTCGTAGATCATGCGCACCGGGCGTTCCGCCTTGCGCGCCAGCAGGGCTGCGTGGACGGCCACGATCGACGGGTACTCCTCCTTGCCCCCGAATCCGCCGCCGGTCTCGGTCTGCACGACCACCGCCTGGCTCTCGCTGAGCGCCAGGGCCCGCATGAGTGCCGGGTGCACGTAGTACGGGCACTGCAGCGACCCGTGCACCGTGACGCCACCGTCGTGACGGGGGATCGCGATCATGCCCTGATTCTCGATGTACAACTGCTCCTGGTGGCCGACCCGATACGTGCCCTCGATGACGAGGTCCGCTGCGTCGAGCGCCGCGTCGACGTCGCCCATCCCGACCTCGTACCGGGCGAACTCGTGGTCCGAGGCGAGCGGGTCGAACACAGCCGGCAGTGGCTCGGTGCGGAGGCGGACGGCGCGCTTCGCGGCACGCAGGGTGGCGCGGTCGGGTGCCGCGAGCAACGCCACGGGTTCCGCGTGGTGACGGATCTCATCGCTGACGAGCACCGGCTGGTCCGACTGGATGGACGCGATGACGTTCTCGCCGGGGATGTCAGCGGCGGTCGCGACGACCACCGACGACCAGTCGAAGGCGGGGTCGAGTTCCAGGCCGAGGAAGCGCGCGTGCGCCTCACTGGAGCGGATGGTGGTCCCGTACCACGCGCCGGGCACGACCAGGTCATCCACGTACAGGGCGCGACCGGTGAGCTTGTCGGGTCCCTCGCGACGCAATGGTGCTGGACGCGCGGCGCCCGACGTGACGATGTCCGGCTCGACCACGACCGGGCCGGGGACGACCATCGGCGGCTCCGCGATGGTCGCGCTCGGACGATCCAGGCTCGCGCTGGGAGATGCCGGACTCGTGCCGGGAGATGCCGGACTCGTGCCGGGAGACGCCGGGCTGGCCGGCAGCCGGGTGATCATGTTCCGGGAAGGGTCGTCCCGATAGGCGACGGCGTCAAGTCGCGCATCAGGGCACGCTCGTCAGGCGTCGGGGCACGCTCGTCAGGCGTCAGGGCACGCTCGACGCGCCGTGTGGCACCAACGCGGGGCCGTCGACAGGCACCAGGGCGAGGCTGGTCGCTTCCCCGAGCATCGGCGAGCCTCATCCGATGTCCCCAGGCTGGTTCCCGTCCTCGGGCAGCCCTATCGCAGCCAGGTAGTCTCGGTTCGCACGCGAGACCGCGGCGGCCTCGTCCAGCGTCTCGTCAGGTCGCAGGACCCGGTCCTGCTCCACCACCGCCCATCCGTGGTAGCCGGCCGCCACCAGGCCCGAGACGAATGGCGCGATGGGCACAGCGCCACTGCCGAGGTTCGTGAACAGGCCGTGTCCCCAGGTCTCCTCCATGGACCAACCCTCCCGTCGCGACGCGGCGAGCACATCTGGCGCCACGTCCTTGAGGTGAACGTGACGCACGAGCGACCGATAGTCGCGCAGCAGTGCGAGCGGGTCTGCACCGCCCAGCCAGGCGTGGCCCGTGTCCAGGCACAGGCCCACGAGCGATCCGTCGAGTCGATCGCACACCGCGCGGATCTCGCGATCGGTCTCGATATAGCCTCCGGCGTGCGGATGGACGACGGGCTCGAGGCCGGCAGCGCGGCAGACTTCCGCGGCCCGGTGGATGTTCGACATGAGCGTGTCGAACCGAGCCGCCGACAGCCATGTCTCGGGGTGCTGTCCAGCCCGGCATGCGACGGCCAGCCGGTCGCGCTCCGCGGTCTCGTCCGAGAGCACCGCCAGGGGCACGGCCCCGCTGGGCGCGGCTGCGGCCACGAACCGGACACGCTCGGCGAGGCTGGTCAACTCAACGTCGATCGTCTCCCGGCGGCTGAACCGAAGATCCAGGAAGGCACCCGCGAGCAGCAGGCCACGAGCCTCGAGGGCGGCCCGGGTCTGGCTGGCATCGCCCATGAAGCCTGGTGGTCCCAGCTCCACCCCTGCATAACCGGCCTGCCGAACATGCTCCAGGAACACGTCTCCAGACAGCATCGGTGGGTGGTTTGGGTCGAAGCCGTAGATACCCCAGTTCACGGGAGCGTCGGCGATCGGTATCTGGTGTCCTCGGAGCATGGGTCCTCCTGTCCTCACGGGGAGCGTGGGCCAGACCTACGCGTCCGTCAACGTGGCCACTCGGCAGGTTCCCAGCAACGCGCCGGTGCGGCACGTCACCCGTATACTGCCCGACGCGATGAGCCGACCCGACTCCCAGCCCGGCCGTACGACCCCGTTGCGTCTCGGTGTGGCCGGTCTTGGCGCGGTCGCCCAGTCGGTCTATCTGCCGCTGCTGGCACGGCTCCCCGACCGGTTCAGCATCAGCGCCGTCTGTGACATCTCGCGCGACGTCCTCGACGGCGTCGCCGACCGCTATGGCGTGCCGACGGCATCCCGTCACGGATCCCTGGAGGCCATGATCGCGGCCGGTGGGCTGGACGGCCTCGTGATCCTGACATCGGGCTCCCACAGCGCGGCGGCTGCCCTGGGGATGGAAGCAGGGCTGGCGGTGCTATGCGAGAAGCCACTTGCGTTCTCGTTGGTCGAGGTCGAGCAGTTGACGAGGGTGCAGGAGCGGGCGGGCGGCCGGCTGTTGCTGGGCTACATGAAGACCTACGACCCCGCGGTGCGCGAGGCCAAGCGGATCCTGGCTCATCCGGATGCGCCCGTCGGTCGCGAGCTGCGGGCGGTCGAGGTGACGGTGCTCCACCCGTCTTCAGAGTCGCAGCTGGCGTTCGCGCACCTCCTGCCGCCACCAGCGGATATCGACCCGCAGACCGTCATGGCGCTGACGGCCACCACCATTGCGGCACACGTCACCGCGCTGGGCGCGGATGCCGGCCCCGTGCTGGGTCCGCTGTATTCGGACGTCCTGCTGGGCAGCGTGGTGCATGACCTGGCCCTGCTTCGGGCGCTGCACGGCGACCCAGTGGCCGTCGACCGGGTCGACGTGTGGCCGGACGGTGCGTGGCCGCCGTCGCTGGGCATCGACGCGCGATTCAACGGCGGGGCTCGCCTGTCCGTTCACTGGCACTACCTGCCGGAGCAACCTGCCTATCGGGAGGAGGTGCGCCTCCACTACGACCGTGGGTCCGTCGAGCTGACCTTTCCCGCTCCCTACCGGCTCCACCTGCCAACACGGTTGGTGGTCCGCGGCGGCGGCAGCGAGACCGTGCATGAGCAGCGGTTCGAGTCGGTACGGGAGGCGTTCGAGGAGCAGCTGTTCGCGTTCGAGGCCCTGGCCCGTGACGGCACGTTGCCGCATGCTGGCATCGCGGAAGGGCGGGCGGACGTCGTCACCTGCCAGCGCATCGCGGCGCGGCGGGCCGTGGACCTGGGCCTGCCCATCGGCGGTGAGGCGAGCGACGTCGCGCCGCCGCTGTCGGGCGTACCGCTGTGACGACGGTCGTCACGCCCGATCGACGATCGATCATCCACCTGGTGCCGCACACCCATTGGGATCGCGAGTGGTACCAGCCGTTCCAGGTCTTCCGGATGCGACTGGTCGAGCTGGTGGACCAGTTGTTGTCGACCATGGACGCGGACCCGGGGCTGCGGTTCACGCTGGACGGGCAGGTCGCCACCGTCGATGACTACCTCGAGGTCCGGCCGGAAGCACGACAGCAGGTCGAAGCGCTCGTCCGGGAGGGCCGTCTGGCCATCGGGCCGTGGCAGATCCTGCTCGACGAGTTCCTGGTCTCTGGCGAGACCATCATCCGCAACCTGGAGCTCGGCTGGTACGCCGCGCTGCGGCTGGGCAACGTGATGCCCATCGGCTACCTGCCCGACATGTTCGGCCACATCGCCCAGATGCCCCAGATCCTGCACCGGGCGGGCATCGCAGACGCGGTCGTCTGGCGCGGCGTGCCCGCCGCGGTCGACCGCAACGCGTTCCTGTGGAGTGCGCCGGATGGCAGCACGGTACGCGCCGAGTACATGCCAGGGGGATACGGCAACGCGTCGGGACTCCTCGCGGTGCCGGACCGGCTGCCGCAGGCGGTGACCAGATTCCTGGCCGAGTCACGGGCCTTCTTCGGTGACCGCCCTGTACTCGCCATGTACGGCTCGGACCACTCCGTGCCGTCGCCCCGGCTGACCAGGCTCATTGCCGATGCGAATGAAGTCATGACCGACGCCCAGATCCGCGTCGAGACCCTCGCTGACTACATCCGGGAGATTCATGGGGCGCCATCGGAGGGGCTGCCAAGCTGGACCGGAGAGCTGCGCTCGGCTGCGCGCGCGAACATGCTCATGGGTGTCACCTCCGCGCGCATCGACATCAAGCAGGCTGCAGGGCACGCCGAGCGCATCCTGGAACGCTATGCCGAACCCCTGATGGCGTTGCATGGCGGTGCCTGGCCCGAGCGGCTCCTGGAGCTCGCGTGGCGACGCGTCATCGACAACAGCGCCCACGACTCCATCTGCGGCTGTTCCCATGACGCTGTCGTCAGACAGGTCCTGGTCCGGTTCGCCGAGGCGACGCAGCTCGGCGAGGGCGTGACCGATCAGGCGTTGCGCTCCATCGGGGCGCATGTACCGCGAGGTGCATGGGCCGTGGTCAACCCATCGCCGTCGGAGCGCACGGCGCTCATCGAGCTGGAGGTGGGCACGCTGGGTGACGGGGCTCGCATGGAGCTGGAGCTGCCCGACGGCAGCCGCGTTCCGACCCAGCAGGTCGCTGGCCCCGGCATCGTGATGCCGGACCTCCAGCTCGTTGGCCGTGACATCCCAGACCTGCTCCGGCGCCGGATGCACGGACGGGAGCTGTTCGGCCACTCGCTGGACGGATACCGCGTGGAACACGTGTCGGGACGCCCCCGTCTCGTGCTCCTGCTGGACGAGCCAGCTGCACCCGACGAGCTGGATGTGGCCGAGCTGGTGGACGCCATCATCGCGGAGGCGGACCGGGCCCCGGACGCGACATGGGAGATCTCCAGGACCGTCTCCGACCGCATACGGCTGGTGGCGCGCGTGCCCATGCCGCCACTGGGCTGGACGGCCATCCGCGCGGTCGAGGCCGTGGACGGGAGCGTGCGGGCCATGACCGACGACCCGGTGGGGGTCACGGGGCAGGGCATGTCCAATGGGCTGGTCAGGGTGGAGCTGGCCGACGACGGCACGTTCAGCCTCATCGGCAGCGGTGTGACCCTCGCCGGAGTCGGGCGGATCGTCGACGGCGGCGATCACGGCGACAGCTACAACTACGCGCCGCCGGACCGGGATCGCCTCGTCGACCGACCGGCATCGATTGCGATACGGGTGTTGGAGGCGGGTCCCATCCGCGGCCGTGTCGAGATCGCACGCCACTACGGCTGGCCATCGGGGATGCTGCCGGGCGGTAGCGCGCGCACCGACACCGACCTCCTGACGGAGGTGACCACCGTCCTGGAGCTGCACCCGGGAGAACCGTTCGTCCGGGTTCGGGTGGCATTCAGCAACCGGTCCCGCGACCATCGCGTGCGTTGGCATATCCCGCTCCCGAGGGCGACTGACGTGTCGGCAGCGGAGGGCCAGTTCGCCGTCGTCGAACGAGGCCTGGTGCCCGAGGCCGGCCATGGCGAGGTGCCACTGCCCACGTATCCGGCCCACGGCTTCGTCCATGCTGCGGGCGCGACCGTCCTGTTCGACCACATCACGGAGTACGAGCTGGCCGATGGCAGGGAGCTGGCGCTGACCCTGCTCCGTTCGACGGGGCTCATCAGTCGCAATGACAA
>JBBSOS010000152.1:0-6522 GCA_038259505.1 Candidatus Limnocylindrales bacterium
ACCGCGATGCCACTGATGCGGTGGAACAGCCACGCCCAGCTTCCTTCCCGACCGCGGTAGGTACGCATCAGACCCAGGAAACGCATCAGGACTCCGTGCGTGGGATGACGATCGTCGGACGGCGCCCGTCGCATGTCGTGACCTGTCCGCTGGACAGGTCGCACTGGCCGGTCGGGCCGCTTCCGGACGACCCGGTCATGCTACCCCAACGACCACGCCGGCCGCTGCGCTATCCTGAGGCCCCGATCAAAGATCCAGAGGTGCCGGCGCGTCCGTGAAGCTCCAGGAGTACGCAGCCAAGCAGCTGCTTGTCGAGGCCGGCCTGCCGGTCCCGCCGTGGTCGGTCGTGACCACGCCACCCGAAGCCAGGACCCAGGCGGAGGCGTACCTTGCCGCCGGCGCGGGTCGCGTGGTCCTCAAGGCGCAGGTCCTCGCCGGCGGCCGCGGCAAGGCTGGCGGTGTCCGGCTCGCAGCGACTGGAGCCGAGGCCGAGGCCGTCGCGGACGCCATCCTGGGCATGGACATCAAGGGCATCACGGTCCGCCGGGTCCTGGTCGCACCGGCCGCGGATATCGTCAAGGAGTTCTATCTCTCGGCGGTCCTGGACCGGACCGCGCGGCGCATCCGGATGATGGGCTCCGCCGAAGGGGGAGTCGAGATCGAGCAGGTCGCGGAGACCGACCCAGGCGCCATCAAGTCGGTGCTCGCGCACCCGCACCTCGGGCTGCTCGACCACCAGGCGCGCGAGATGGCCTTCCTGATGGGCCTGGGCGATCGATGGAAGGAGGTCGCGCCCATCGTCACGGGCGTGTTCCGGGCCGCCATCGCCAATGACGCCGACCTGGTGGAGATCAATCCGCTGGCCATCGTGCGCGATGTCGCGGCCGATGGGTCGGTCACTGAGTCGGTCCAGGCGCTCGACGCCAAGATCACGCTCGATGACGCGGCGCTGTTCCGGCATCCGCAGCTGGAGCAGCTGCGTGACCTGGACGAGGAGGACCCGGTCGACATCGAGGCACGTGGCCTTGGCCTCAGCTTCATCCGGCTCGAGGGCACCATCGGTTGCATGGTCAACGGCGCGGGCCTGGCCATGGCCACCATGGACCTTGTCAAGCGCGCCGGTGGTGAGCCCGCGAACTTCCTGGACATCGGCGGCGGTGCCCGTTCCGACAAGGTCGCAGCCGCGATGCGCCTCATCCTGTCGGACTCATCGGTGCGGGCCATCCTGGTCAACATCTTCGGCGGCATCGCACGCGGTGACGAGGTCGCGCGGGGACTCATCGAGGCGCGCACCCAGCAGACCCGGGACGTGCCCATGGTCGTGCGCATCGTGGGCACCAACGCCGACCTCGCCGCGGACATCCTGCGCGGGTCAGGGGCGGGCATCGAGGCGGCGTCCAGCCTGGACGCCGCAGTGGAGCGGGTCGTGGCACTCGCGGGAGTCGGGTCATGAGCATCCTGGTCGACGAGCACACGCGCCTCCTGGTGCAAGGCATCACGGGTCGCGAGGGCCTGTTCCACGCCACGCAGATGCAGGCGTATGGCACCAACATCGTGGCCGGCACCACGCCCGGCAAGGGTGGCCAGACGGTGCTGGAGTCCGTCCCCGTGTTCGACACCGTGTCCCAGGCGGTGGCTGAGACCGGTGCCGACACGTCGGTCATCTACGTCCCCGCGTCGGGCGCCCCGGACGCCATCCTGGAGGCGGTCGATGCGGGCATCGGCACGATCTTCTGTATCACGGAGCACATCCCCGTGCTGGACATGCTCAAAGTGGTGGCGGAAGTGGATGCGCGGGGCGCTCGGCTCATCGGTCCCAACTGCCCCGGCGCGACGTCACCGGGCAAGGCCAAGGTGTGCATCATCCCGGGCTCCATCCACAAGCCCGGCGCGGTCGGCCTCGTGAGCCGGTCCGGGACCCTCACCTACGAGGTGGTCCAGGCGCTCACGGATGCGGGCATCGGCCAGTCGACCTGCGTCGGTATCGGCGGCGACCCCATCGCAGGCACCAGCTTCACGGATGTCCTGCGGCTGTTCAAGGACGACCCCGAGACACGCGCCATCGTGCTCATGGGCGAGATCGGTGGCGGCGCAGAGGAAGCGGCCGCCGCGTATCGCGCGGAGCACCTGCCGGGCGTGCCGATGGTCGCATTCATCGCGGGCCGCACGGCGCCGCCGGGACGGCGGATGGGCCACGCCGGCGCCATCATCAGTGGCAGTGGCGGTACCGCCGAGGGCAAGATCGCGGCGCTCGAGGCGGCGGGCATCCATGTCGCCGACGCGCCATCACAGATCCCGGACCTGTTGCGCGAGGCCGGCTTCCGTCCCGACTGATTGATCGAGCTGCGGCCGCCGGAGGCGTGGCGCGACGTACCGGTGAGGCGATCACCGGGAGTGCGGCGCCTACCCGGCGAACGCACTGGGCGCCCGGCCCCGAACACCCGGACGGGCGACGTACAGATGTCCCGCGCCCGGGGCCGCGACGCCCGGATCGGGCCACTGCGCCGTGGTGACGAACAACTGATCGAGGTCCGGGCCCCCGAAGACACAACTGCTGGTGCTGGACACGGGCACATCGACACGCGCCAGCGGCGTGCCATCAGGCGAGAACCGGACGACGCACCAGGCGCCCCACAGCGCCACCCAGGCGCAGCCGTCGGCGTCGAGGGTCATGCCATCGGGATGACCGGCGCCATCGGGGATGGTGACCCAGGGGCGGCGAGGGCCCAGGTCCCCGGTCGCGAGGTCGTATCCGATGCGGTCGATGCGCTGGGTCGTCGTGTCGATGTAGAGCATCTCGCGGCCGTCCCCGGTCCAGTCCAGACCGTTCGCGATGGACAGCCCCGGCAGCATCGTGTGTACGCTCAGGTCGGCGTCGAGCCGGTACAGGGTGCCACCGCCGGGACCCTCGTGGTCGAACATCGTGCCCGCCCAGAACCTGCCGGCCGGATCCACCTTGCCGTCGTTCATGCGCGTCTCGGCGTCGTCCGCTTCCACGGCCGCGAGCGGGGTCAGGCGACCATCGTCGGTGTCGATGGCCACGAACCCATCGGGTGTCGCGCCCACCAGCCCGCCCGACGCGCGGAGTCCGACGCAGCCGAGGGGCCGGGCGACGTCGATGACCCGATCCCGCCCATCGAGGTCCGTGCGATGCAACTGCCGGCCCTTGATGTCGACCCACCACACGACGCCCTGGAGCGGGTCCCATATGGGGCCCTCGCCAAGCACGGCGCGCGAACTGCCGACGCGTTGGACGCTGATCGCGGGCAGGTCGGCCCAGGCACCGGGGACCATGGACGGGGAACTCACGATGCACCTCCGCGGAGCGAGCCGACGGTCGCCCACGCGGGACCGCCGGTCGCCTCCACCAGCTCGACGAGGACCCCGTGCGCGGCCCGGGGATGGATGAACGCGACGGGGCCGTCCGCTCCGGCCCGCGGGTGCCGGTCGATGAGCTCGA
The DNA here is from genome assembly GCA_038259505.1 of Candidatus Limnocylindrales bacterium. Taxonomy (GTDB): domain Bacteria; phylum Chloroflexota; class Limnocylindria; order Limnocylindrales; family CSP1-4; genus JAFMJV01. The sequence goes on from JBBSOS010000152.1 coordinate 3,461, forward strand.
CACCCCCATCCGCGAGCGAGTCGAGTGCAGCGGCGAGATCGGGGACCTCAAAGCAGACATGGTGGAACCCCTCGCCGCGCGTCGCCAGGTAGCGTGCGACGCCGGACGCATCGTCGGTCGGCTCGACCAGCTCGATCCTCGACTCGCCGACAGTCAGGAATCCGATGCGCACCTGGTCCTGGGGCACGGGCATGACGAGTTCGACCGGCAAGCCGAGCATGTCCGAATAGAAGCCGAGCGCTGTGTCCAGGTCCCGCACCACCACCGCCACGTGGTGGATCCTGCCCAGCGCACCGAGCGCGGCCACTGACGTCATGGCACCCTCCAGTCTCTGGAACATCCGTTCGATATCATCAGATCGTCACGAGCTCGCGGTGGCTGCCCCACGTCTCCCGCAGCCGGTCGCTGACCTCGCCCAAGGTTCCGCCGGCCTTGACAGCGTCGATCAGCGCCGGCATCAGGTTGCCGCTGGCTGCAGCGGTCGCCGAGAGATGGTCCATCGCGGCCGACCACGCCCGGGGATCACGGCGTTCACGGAACGCCCGCAAGCGCGCGACCTGATCGGCCTCCGCGGCGGGATCGAGGCGCATGATCGGGGGTGTGGTGCCGACGTCATCCTGGAACCGATTGACACCGACCACCACCGACTCCCCTGTCTCGATGGCTCGCTGCGCTCGATAGGCGGACTCCTGGATGCTCCGCTGCTGGAAGCCTGCCTCGATGGCCGCGATGGCGCCGCCCATGGCATCGATACGCTCCAGATAGCTCGTGGCCTCCGCCTCGAGCTGGTCGGTGAGGGACTCCACGAAGTAGCTGCCGGCGAGCGGATCGGGTGTCTCGGTCACGCCGCTCTCGTATGCCAGGATCTGCTGCGTCCGGAGCGCGAGCCGCGCGGATTCCTGGGTCGGCAGCGCGAGCGCCTCGTCCCGCGAGTTGGTGTGCAGGCTCTGGGTCCCGCCCAGGATCGCGGCCAGCGCCTGGACCGTTGTCCGGACCACGTTGTTGTCGATGGACGCTGCAGTGAGGCTGCTGCCCGCCGTCTGCGTGTGGAAGCGGCACATCATCGATCGCGCATTTCGTGCGCCGAAGCGATCGCGCATGATGCGGGCCCACATCCGTCGGGCGGCCCGGAACTTGGCGACCTCCTCGAACAGCTCGCTCCACGCGGCGAAGAAGAACGAGAGCCGCCCCGCGACGTCATCGACATCAAGGCCGCGCACGCGCGCGGCATCCACGTAGGCGATGGCGTCGGCGAGCGTGAATGCGAGCTCCTGGGCGGCCGTCGCACCAGCCTCGCGCATGTGATAGCCGCTGATGCTGATGGTGTTCCAGCGGGGCAGCTCGGCCGCACAGAACTCGACGATATCGGTCACGAGGCGCATCGATGGACCCGTGGGGTAGATCCACGTGCCGCGGGCGATGTATTCCTTGAGGATGTCGTTCTGGACTGTGCCACCCAGTTGGTGGCGGGGGATGCCCCGACGATCCGCCACGGCCACATAGAACGCGAGCAGGATGGCCGCCGTGGCATTGATGGTCATCGAGGAGGTGACCTCGCCGAGCGGGAGATCCTGGAGCAGCATGTCCATGTCCTCGATGCTGCTGATGGGCACGCCCACACGACCGACCTCACCCGAGGCCTCCGGCGCGTCGGCGTCATAACCGGTCTGCGTCGGCAGGTCGAAGGCGACGGACAATCCGGTCTGGCCCTGCGACAGCAGGTAGCGGAATCGTTCGTTGGTGTCAGCAGCCGTCGAAAAGCCGGCGTACTGGCGCATCGTCCAGAGACGGCCGCGGTACATTGTTGGTTGGACGCCCCGCGTGAACGGGAACTCGCCCGGACGGCCCAAGTCTCGATCCTCATCGAGTCCCGCGATGTCGGCCGGGGTGTACAGGTCCTCGATTCGCAGTCCCGAGGTCGTCAGGAACGCGTCTCGCCGCTCGGTCTGGCCGCGCAGGGCCGCGGCACGCGTCGTCTCGCGCCAGCGGTCGCGTCCGGGGTCACTGGGACGCGTCATCGGGCCCTCCGATCCATGGGCGCGGCGGACGCCACGCGGTCCATCTCGTTCGATCGCCGATGGATCATCCCACCACCGCGAGCTCGCTGCCGAGCTCCACGCGGTCACCGACCGCGACGGCAACGGATACCACAGTCCCGGCGCGCGGCGCGCGGATCTCGTTCTCCATCTTCATCGCCTCGATGGACAACAGTCGATCGCCGTGCTGAACCTCTGTACCAACCTCGACCCAGATACGCGCCACACGACCGGGGATCTTGGCGTTGAGCGTCTGGGGGCCAGCGTGACCACCCGCCGCGGACAGCCTGGTGGCTCGCTCCCGAAGCTCCGCTCGATCCGCTGACTCGACGGTGACCACGAACACCCAGCCATCGATGGTGACCTCATAGCGTTCGCGACCCGCCGCGACATCCTCTCTGGACGGCGGCAGCAGTCGCGGCGTGGGAGCGCGTGGCGTCGCTCGGCGTGGCGCGGGATCAGCGGTTGTCGCCTCTTCACCGGGTCCCGGGAGCGTGGTCGGATCATGATCGACGACGAGGTCCGCATCCGCCCCCTGCACCACGAGCCGCAGACGACCCTCGATCACGGCCATCGCTCCGTGGCCTCTCGACGGGCCACGCCCACCCATCCCGGTTCCGCGGTTCTCCAGCCGGATGGACCGTCCGGCACGGTCGGTGACACACCGTCGACCGGACCGCCCGAGGTCGCCCCAGCGTGCTCCCGCGCGACGACCTGGGTCCCCGCCTCGCCATCCCGACCCGCGATGGCCGCCACCGCCGCGACAGCTCGCCGCGCAGCTGCCTCGCGGATGGGGGCGGCATCCCAATCCCGGTCCACGAGGTCCGTTCGCACCTCGCCCGCCACGAACGCCGGGTGCTCCAGCAGCCAGGCGTGGAACGGCAACGTGGTCTGGATACCACCGGTCTCCATCTCGTGCACGGCGCGGCGGGCTCGGGCGATCGCGCCGTCCCGGTCGGCTGCGACGACGAGCACCTTGGACAGCATCGGGTCGTAGTCACCGCTGACGAGCATCCCCTCCTCCAC
>JBBSOS010000153.1:0-6486 GCA_038259505.1 Candidatus Limnocylindrales bacterium
GCCACCCCTGGACTTCCGGCGCTTCGCCGAGGACACGCGTGACGCGTGGGTCAGCGCCAGCCCCTGAAGCCAGCCCTGGCCTACGTGCCCTGGTTGGGGTATCGCTTCTTGAGGTAGCGTGCCATGGCATGCGCGGCGCGGGCGCGGTGCGACACACGATTCTTCTCGTCCGCGGTGTAATCACCGATGGTGCGCCCGCTGCCCAGCTCCGCGAGTGGCTCGAAGATGGGGTCGTAGCCGAACCCTCCATCACCGTGCGGCCCGAACGCGATGCGGCCCTCGAGCGTGCCCGAACGGGTCATGACCCACGGTCGCCCACCGACCAGTTGTGACCGGGGGTCGAGGAACGCGAGCACGCAGCGGTAGCGCGCTCTGCGGCGTTCCATGGGCAGGTCGCCCAGCTCCGCGAGCAGCTTCTGGTTGTTCTGCTCGTCGGTCGCGTCCGGTCCCGCATAGCGCTTGGTGTAGACACCCGGAGCGCCACCGAGCGCATCGACCTCGATGCCCGAGTCGTCGGCAAGCGTTGGCATCCCCGATCGGCCGCAGTAGAAGCGCGCCTTGATGATGGCGTTGCCGCGGAACGTGGCAGCGTCCTCGATCGCCTCGCCCATGACGCCGGCCTCACCGAGTGTCACCAGATCCAGCCATGGCAGGTGGAGCAGCGTCCGGAGTTCGTGGAGCTTGTGCTCCGACCGCGTGGCGAGGAGCAGGCGCACCGTCACCGACGCTGGGCCGCCGCGGCAGGTGCGTTGCTGAGCGCGTCGCGCTGGAGCTCGAACAGGTGCGCGATGCCCGTGTCGGCGAGCGTCAACAGTTCGTCGAGCTGGGGGCGGCTGAATGGCTTGCCCTCTGCGGTCCCCTGGATCTCGACGTAGGTCCCGGCGCTCGTGGCCACCACGTTGCAGTCGACCTCGGCGTGGGAATCCTCCGGGTAGTCGAGGTCCAGGATGGACGCACCGTCCATGATGCCCACGCTGACCGCGGCCAACTGGCTGACGACCGCCCGCTCGAGGCCGATCCGCCGGAGCGCCAGCGACAGGGCGATCCAGCCACCCGTGATGGACGCGCAACGCGTGCCGCCATCCGCCTGGAGCACGTCACAGTCGATGGTCACGGTTCGCTCACCCATGATCGCCGTGTTGACCACGCCTCGCAGCGAACGACCGATGAGCCGCTGGATCTCGTGCGTCCGGCCCCCGACCTTGCCCCGGGAGCTCTCGCGCTGGCTGCGCTCCGATGTCGCGCCCGGCAGCATCGAGTACTCGGCGGTGACCCAGCCGGTGCCCTTGCCACGCAGGTGTGGCGGGATCCGGTCCTCGATGGTCGCGGCGCACAGCACGTGCGTGCCACCGACCCGGATGATCACGGATGCCGACGTCCACTTCTGGACGTCCAGCTCCACGGATAGTGGCCGAAGCTGGGTCGGCGTCCGACCATCCCCTCGATATCTGACCCCGCCACCGATGCTCATGTCGCGTCCCTCATTACGTGGTTGCCTGTCACGTGTTCCCTGTCACGTGTTCCCTGCATCGGCGCGCCCGTCCCGGGCCGCCGCCTCATCGCGTTTCACGTCCTGCCACAACTCATCGAGGGCGTCGAGACCCAGTGCCTTGAGCTCCACATGGCGCTCCGCGGCCAGCCGCTCGACCCCCGCGAATCGACGCGCGAACTTGCGGCTTGCCGCGCGCAGGGACGCCTCGGGGTCGATCCCCAACTTGCGTGCCAGATTGACCAGCACGAATACCAGGTCACCGTACTCCTCGACCCGCTCCGCGTGGTCGTTGGCCTGCATCAGCTCCGTCGCCTCCTCGGCGACCTTGTCGATGACGCCCTCGAGGTCGGGCCAGTCGTAGCCCAGGCTCGCCGCCCGTTGCTGCATCTCATCGGCGTAGGCCAGGGCGGGCAGGGAGCGCGGCAGGCCGGCGAACGCGGCGGGCATGTCCGGGTCCGCGGCGACCGGCGCAGCGGCACCTTCGCCTGCGCCACCCTCGGCAGCAGCACCCTCGGCAACGGCCCGCTCGTCGGCCTTGATGGCCTCCCACGCGCGGGTGACGTCCGCGGATGTCCTCGCCGCCCCATCGTCGAACACATGCGGATGCCGGCGCACGATCTTGGTCATGATCGACCGCTGGACATCGGACAGGTCGAAGAGGCCGGCCTCTGCCGCATGCTCCGCATGGAGCACGATCTGGAGCAGCAGGTCGCCCAACTCCTCGGCCAATCTGGGACCAGGCGGCTCGTCGAGCGCGTCGTAGACCTCGTACGCCTCCTCCAGGAGGAATGGCCGCAGCGACAGGTGGTCCTGCTCCCGGTCCCAGGGACAGCCTCCGGGCGCTCGCAGGCGGGCCACGAGCCACGCGATGCCCCAGGGGCTGGCCGAGTTGAGCAGGTCGGGCAGCGGCGGGATCATGTGGCTGCCGGAGGCGAGCCCCGCTGCGCTGAGGGCGGCCACGGTCGTGTCCTGGTCGCCATCCAGGCGCCGGACTGGGTGGCCGGCCGGATACAACCGGCGGAGCAGTTCGGCAGGATCCGAGCCGTGGCCATCACGGCCCGGCAGCAGTGCAGGCGCGAAGGGAGCGCGGCCAGCGGGCTCGCCCCCGCTGTCGGGCCCGCCAGCGCCATCGACCGCCGTGTCTGGCGACACCCCGGCGTCCGGCGACACCCCGGCGTCCGGCGACACCGCGCCGTCGGGCACGACCACCAGGGTCATCGTCGGGTCGACCGGCCGGCGCAGCAGCGCCCGGACCGTGACCAACTGGACGCCCGTCGCGGGATCCAGGCCCTCGGCTCGCAGCTGATCCAGGACGTCCGAGAGTGCCGCCATGTCAGACCGGCTCCAGGTCGCCCCGGGCCTCCAGGGCGGCGATGACCAGACCGGCGTTCGCAGCCACCGTCGTGTCCACCGTGTACAGGTGCAGCTCGGGCTGGAGTGGCGGCTCATAGGGATCGTCGACGCCTGTGAACGCGGTGACCTCGCCCGTGCGTGCCTTGGCGTACCAGCCCTTGACGTCGCGCGACTCGCACACCTCGATGGGGGTGTCCACGAACACCTCCACAAAGCGACCGGTCGGCATCATCGCCCGTACCTCATCCCGCGTCGAGCGGTACGGGCTCACCACGGCCGCGACCGCGAGACCACCGTGGCGCACCACCTCGGTCGCCACGTACCCGATGCGTCGGACATTCGTGTCCCGATCTTCGCGGCTGAAGCCGAGCCCTCGGGACAGGTGCGTCCGCACGACGTCGCCGTCGAGCACCGTGATCGCCCGGCCACGGGCACGGATCAGCCTGATGACAGCGTCCGCGGTGGTGGACTTGCCGGACCCTGACAGTCCCGTGAACCAGACGCAGACGCCCTGGCGTTGGCTCATGCGCTGGTCATCCGCCAGTGCTGGTATCCGTGTTGAAGATCGAGTCGTCCCGGGTGATCTTGCCATCGTCCTCGGCCGCGGACTTCTGGGGGTCGTACCAGTCGCTGAACGCCGTGGCCGAGACGTCCGCGACCTGCGCGGGGTCCAGCGGCCGGTCGGTCTGGTCGATGAGCTGGTACACGTGATAGCCATCGCCGAGCTCGACGGGTGTGGAGATGGCACCGGGTGCCAGGGCCAGGATGTCCGCCGAGGCATCCGCGGGCAGTTGCTCATGGGTGCGCCAGCCCAGGTCGCCGCCACTGGGCGCCTCGGCACCATCGGACATCGACCTGGCGATGGCTGCGAAGTCCGCGTCCGGCTTGGCCAGCGCATCGGTCAGCGCCTTCAGCCGGTCGGCGAGGGGCGGCTGGTAGTCCTCGAACATGATCACGTGGTAGCCGAAGTCCGTCTTGACCGGGCCGACGATGTCGCCGGGCTTGAGGGTGTCGGTGTGGTCGAACAGCGCATCCGCGAACTCGGTCACCATGTCGCCCTGGGCGAAATAGCCCAGGTCGCCGCCATTGGCACCGCTGCCGGTGTCGTCGCTGTGGGCCCTGGCCATCGCCTCGAACGCAGCCCGCCGCGCGTCCACATCCGTGATGCCGTCGAGTTCCTGGAAGGCGAGCCCCGCCTCGGCCTGGGCGACCGTCCACGAGGGGTCGGTGGGCGGGATGCCGCCCGATTGACCGGTACTGCCGGAGCGGGCCTTGGCCGGGTCGTCGTCGGGCGAGTAGAGGATGTGCCGCGCCCGCACCTTGCCCGTGTCGGAGTCAGCGCTCGACGGGTCGCCCGAGAGCCAGATCTCGGCCAAGTGGACCTGCGGCTTGTCACCAGCGACGGCGTTCGTGACGATGGACGACTTGAGCGCAGCCGCCACGGCCTCCATGCGGATGTTGCTCCGGTATGCATCCGGGGACATGGCCTTGCGCAGGTCTTCCTCAAATGTCGGATCCGGGGTCGCGGGGGTGACGCTGTCGACCCGGGCGATGCTGTAGGAACCATCGGTGCCCGTCAGCAGTGGCGTGGTCTCGCCTTCCCCGGCAGCGAAGATGGCGCCCACGAGGGCATCGTTGTCGAGTGTCGTGTCGTCCGCCGCGATCGATCCATAGGCGCCGCCCTGGGCAGCGCTCGGCGCGGTGCTGTACTGCTTGGCCACGTCCCCGAACGGGGTCCCCGCGGCGAGTGCCGCGGCCGCGTCGTTCGCCGCCACCAGGGCCGCCTGGCGCGCCGCCGCGGTGTCATCCCTGGGGGTGACCGTGATGAGGCTGACGTCCCGGCGTTCCGGCACCGATGCATCCGCCGCGACCGCCGCGTCGACATCACCATCGCTCACCGTCAGGCCCGCGGCCTTCGCCAGCTGTCCCTGGAAGGTGAGGTCGATGAGCGACTCGATGGCGTGCTGCGGTACCTGTCCCTGCGCGGTCGTGATGTCGCTCCGCAAGGTCGCGCCTTGCTCTGCGGTCAGCTCGCCCGAGGTGATGGCCTGGGTGACCCGGCGGTCCTTCCGGTCGAGGCGGAAGGACTCCAGCCGGGCGCGATCGGACCATTGATCCTGCGAGATGCCCGCGCCATCGACGGACGCGATGGGCTTGAGGTGCTGGTCCCAGTACCCGTATCCGACTCCGATGACCACGACCGCGATGATGATCAGCGTGAGGGCGATGAAGCCCAGCGTGACTCGGCGCTGGAAGCGCTCCTCAGGGTCGAGAGGCCGCTTGTGGGCGGTCCCGCGGGCTTTGGGCTTGGTGTCGGAGGTCATGCTCTGCTCAGGTCGGGCTGGGGGCTGGGTCCGGGGCGGGAGCGTGACCGCAGGCACGAACGGACCGTGTCAGCAGGTCGGCGACATCCTGTCGGCGGCGCCGTAGTCTAGCGCACGCACCATCGCAGCATGCCCGGGCGCCGGTGCGCCGTGGGCGAGCGCGGTCCACGTGAGGGTCGTCGCGGACGGACATGGTACCGTCGGCACCCCATGCAGATCGCATCCGACGCGCCCGCGACGTTCCGCAGCAGCGCGCGCAGACCCGGCTCCCTGGAGCTCCTGACGACGGCGTACCGCGAGGTCATGTCACGCCGGCGGCTCATCCGCTACCTCGTCGGCGCCGAGATCAAGAAGAAGGGCACCGACACGGTGCTGGGCAACGTGTGGTGGATCCTGGACCCGCTCATCTCGCTGCTGGTCTATGTGTTCGTCATGGGCATCATCCTCAACCGCAGCCAGGCGGACTTCCCCGTCTTCCTGCTCGCGGCGATGATCCCCTTCAAGTGGTTCACCGGCAGCATCAGCGATGCGGTGATGTCAGTCGTGAGCCAGGGCGCGCTCATCAAGCAGATCCAGTTCCCCAAGATCGTGTTGCCCATCGTCGTCAACGGCGCAGGCCTCGTGAATCTCGCCTTCGGGTTCGGTGTGCTCGTCGCGGTCACGGCCCTGATGTTCCACACGCACATCTCCGCGATGATCGTGTTCGTGCCGTTCATCGCGGCCATCCAGTTCGTGCTCATGATCGGCTTGTCGCTGTTGCTGGCCGGCCTGACCGTGTTCTACCGGGACATCGGGATCGTCATCGGTCACCTGATGCGCCTGCTGTTCTACATGGCGCCCATCCTGTGGACCTTCGCCTCGGATTCGGGCCGCGGCAGCACCCTCCACGAGAAGCTGGGCGACCAGGCGTTCGTCGTGTTGCGCTACAACCCGGTGGCGGTCCTGATGGAGTCCTACCGCACCGCCATCTACGGCGTCACGAACCCGGACGGCAAGCACTGGTCGCATGCCGGCATCGAGAACCTGGACCTGCCCGCGCTCATGGGCGTCCTGGGTTTCTCGATCGTGGTCCTGCTGCTCGGCGTCATCGTGTTCAAGCGGCTCGAGCCCGCGTTCGCGAAGGTGCTCTAGGCATGGCCCAGGGCGTGGTCCTCGAGGGTGCCCTTGAGCTGCCCGAGGACGCGCCGGAGCTGTCGGGGCGCCCGCAGGCGGTCCATGTGCCGGGTCAGCCGGCGGCACTCCGCGTCGAGGACCTGGGGGTCCAGTACAACCTGCGCTTCACCAAGAAGACGCGCCTGCGGACCAGCTTCGCCAACA
>JBBSOS010000154.1:0-6464 GCA_038259505.1 Candidatus Limnocylindrales bacterium
CGGGCAATGCTCACCGGCGTGCGCGACTCGCTTGCCGGGGATCTCCGGCAGCGGCTGCTGCCGTTGCTCAGCCCGACCGAGATCGATGCACTCCGCTCCCGCGCCGAGGGGCTCCTGCGTGGGGGGTGCCTGCCGACCCCCGATGCGTATCGGCACGTGATCCCGTGGCCGCCGTTCTGAACGACACGACGTCCGGGCATGGGGACCCCGGACGGACGTCTCCGTGCGCGTTGAAGCCCCGGCCGGTATCGTCCCCGGAGCCGTCCCCGCCCCAGGAGGTCTCTCATGCCCAACAGGTTGACCCGAATGGCGCGACCGTTCGTGGCCGCTGTCTCCGTCGCGCTGCTGAGCGGAGCGCTCATCGCGACCCCTGGCGCCGCCTCGAGCGGGGTCTCCCTGTCGACCGTGCTGACGGGCTACAGCCGTCCCGTTCTGGTCACCGCGCCCAGGGGCACGAGCCGCAAGATCTGGATCGTGGAACAGACCGGCAAGATCAAGCTGGCCACGTACTCCAGCGGCCGGTGGCAGAAGATCGGAACCTTCCTCGATGTGCGGGACCTGATCGCCTATGACGGTCACGAACGGGGACTCCTGGGACTCGCCTTCGCGCCCGACTATGGCCACGGCGGCAAGCTGTACATCAACTACACCCGCAAGCGGGACGGCGCGACGGTGGTCGCGGAGACCGGACGCCTGACGCACGACGCGAACCGGGCCTGCAAGAGCTGCCTGCGCAAGGTCATCTCGATCTCGCAGCCGTACAGCAACCACAACGGCGGCATGATGGCCTTCGGCCCCGACGACCTCCTGTACATCGGCACCGGCGACGGCGGGAGTGGCGACGACCCAGGGGATCGCGCCCAGTCCCTGGGCAGCCGGCTGGGCAAGATCCTGCGCATCGACCCCCATGATCCCAGGGGAGCCGCTCACTACTCGGTCCCCGCCGACAACCCGTTCCTGGACACGCCCGGCGCCAAGCCCGAGATCTGGGCTCGCGGCCTGCGCAACCCGTGGCGCTGGTCCTTCGATCGGAAGACGGGCGACCTGTGGATCGGGGACGTCGGCCAGAGCGCCCGGGAGGAGGTCGACAAGTCCGATGCCAACAGCAGCGGTCGCAACGCGGGCAGAAAGGTCAACTTCGGCTGGGACCGCTGCGAGGGCAAGGTCGGCCACCAGGGCAGCGATTGCGTCGGCCTGGCCAACTACGAGGCGCCGGTGTACGACTACAGCCACAGCAAGGGCTGCGCGGTCACCGGTGGCTATGTGTATCGGGGGCCCGACTACAGCAAGTGGCAGGGTCGCTATGTCTTCGCGGACTACTGCTCCGGGCGCCTGTGGGTGACCAGCAACTCGGGCCACGTCATCGGGCCGAAGGGCGGGGTCCTGACGGGCCGGAACATCAGCGGCTTCGGCGAGGATGGCGCGGGCCGGCTGTACGCCACCGATCTCAGCGGCCGCATCCTGCGCGTCAAGTTCAGGGGCACACCCTGACCCACGCGACGTGATCGCCGCGCGTCAGGGCGTCACATCGAAGGCGCAGCTGCCCCGCGCTTCGGTGAAGGTGTCGACGCGCACGAGGGCGGTGACCGTCCAGCGACCCGTGAAGGGCAGCACCGCCGTCCCCTCCCAGCCGTGATGTGAGGCGGTCAGGGGCACGCTGACCGGTGACCCGTCGGCGTATGGATGGAGCAGCTCCACGCTGACGCCCTGGACGGTGGCGGGCACGCCAGAGACAAGCACATCGTTCGAGCCCGCAGTGCCCGGGTCGACCACGAACGCGGCACCGAACGCGCCGTCACCCTGACCGACCACCATGCTGCAGCGCGGCGAGGTGAGCACATGGCCCTCATGACCTGCGTGCCCTTCGTGCGGCCCGACGAGCGTCAGTGCGGACGACAGCAGCGCGACGACCACCAGCAGGGCGGCGTCGGTCAGGAACAGTCGGCGGTAGTGGCGCCGGTCGCCGGTCGGCAGCTTGCGCCGACCCCAGGCGCCCATCAGCGCCGCTCCGCCGACGACGCCCAGCTTGCCGAGCACGATCAGGACATAGATGGTGATGCCCGCGTCGAGCCCGTTCGTCAGCAGCAGGGCCGTCGCGGAGCCGGCTGCGATGAGCACGAACAGGGCGACGGTCGCGATGCGCGAGAACGACCGAACGACGGGCATGGCGGCGTCGTCAGGCACGCCACGGTCCCAGAGCACGAGTGCCAGGGCCGGCGCCGCTCCCATCCAGGTCACGCCCGCGAACAGGTGGATCGCCTGGGTCACGCTCGTCAGGGGCGAGCCCGTCGCATGGCCGCCCCAGGCAAGCGTGAGCACCGCCGCAAGCGAGGCGAATGCGGCAGCTCGCTCACGAGCGGGCCGCACCAGGAGCACGGCCAATGACAACGCGAACAGCCCGAGCCGGAGCCAGCCCGACAACGAGTACTCGGTGGACAGCCAGGCGTCGCCGCCGTCGATGATCTCGATGACCAGCCAGGTGCCGAGCGCGCCGAGCCCGATGGCCAGCACCCCGAGCCACAGTCGGCGTACCCGAGCGGTCCGGGCGCCCATCAGCAGCCACGCCATGCCCGCGCCGGCGACCACGAGCGAGGCCAGGTCGGCAAGGCCACGTACGAGCCAGAGGAGGACCTCGAACGGCGACGGGAGCACTGACCCGGTACCCGGCCGGGCGGCGCCACCAGCATCCCCGACCTCGAACGTCGCCGATCCGTGGACGACGTGCCCATCGGCGCTGATGATCGACCAGGCCATGAGGTACCAGCCCGGATCGAGGGGCGCGATCACCTGGGTCACGGTGGCTCCCGTGACCACGTTGTCGCCGACGTCCGCGAGCGAGCCGTCGGGCCGGATGACCCGCAGGCCCCCGGGCGCCAGCGACACGTTCTCGTTGAAGGTGAGCGACACGGACGTCGGCGATGCGGGCAGGCGCGCGCCGTCGACCGGATCGAGTGCCACGAGCGCCGCGTGCGCGGACGTGCCCGCCGGGATGAGCAGGAGCAGGAGGACGACGAGGAACGGGGTCACGAGCAGGCGGCGCATCCGCTCACCCGCGACCAGGCGGCCCCGCGACATCACGCGGGAACCGACATCAGGGTGCCGGTGACGTCTCGGGCGCGACCACGGTCACGGTCGGCGCCGGATGCTCCAGCGTCTCGGGATCCTGGCCGGCGGCCGGGATCTCGATCCATGCCACCTGGGTGTCGCCACAGTACTGGACGGCCGGCAGCGCGATCGTGCCCGGCGTCTCCGGGAACACGGCGCGCAACTGGAAGTCGGCGTACTCGCTGTCGGGCAGCGTGCCCCCCGACCACTTGATGGAGCTGACGACGGGCGCCGTCATGGCATCCATCTGCTCGTCGGTGAACGAGGCATCCGGTGCCATCGATGGCAGCACCGGGGGGGCCGACACCACGTCGATGGCCCAGCCGGCCATCAGCTTGGGCTTGACCGACGTGACGCCGGCAGGGATCTGGACCTCGAGCGCCGTGGTCGCCGCGCCGTCGCAACCGTGCGGGACGCGAATCGAGATCTCGGTGCCGGATCCGCCACCGATGACGGCATCGCCATCGGTGATGTCGACGTGGGCAGACGCGGGGACCGCAACGGCGAGCAGCAGCGTGGTCGCGGTCGCAACGCCGGCGATGCGCCGGCGGGAGATGGTTCGATCCATGTGTGAAGACTCCTACAAGGTGTGTCTGTCGCCGAAGGCCGCAGGACCCGCCCTGGGGCAGGACTGCCGTTCGGCTCGCATCGTCAGGTCGGCAACCCGATGGGCGGCGCGCGGCATCCATGAGCGCCCGTCCGGGCCACCGCGATCGGACGATGCGAGGACGCAGCGACGCGCGGAGGCCGCGAGGGCAGTGCGAGGCGGACCGGCGATGACGCGGCGGCCGCCGCGACGGCCCGACTGGCAGCCGCGCCGAGCCACGCCGTCAGCAACTGGGCGGCGATGCCGATGAGCAGCACCAGCCACAGCCCATGATCGGTCAGCTCGTGTGCGACATCCCGGAGCGTGAGCCCATGACCCAGTCGCTCCAGCAGCTCGATGCCCAGGAACGTGCTGACCTGGATGACGGCCAGGACCCGGAAACGGACGGCTCGTGGATGGCTGCTGCGGGAACCGAGGAGACCCGCGATGGCCGCCACCAGGAAGCCCAGGAGGATGGATGGCTCCAGGAGCCATAGCCACTGGTGTCCCGACGCCGCCAGGACATCGGCGTGGACATGCCCATCGGGATAGACCAGGTCGTACGCGGCGACGTGGCCGACGAGCAGGCCCACGATCGCCCATCCGAAGATGACGACCGCGGGATCGCCCGCGACCCGTCTCACGGCGCCCCGGGCGATGCAAGCGCGTGCGACGGCAGGGCTGACGCACCGGGAACGGCCACACCGTCGAGCGAATGCGTGGTCAACAGCAGCTCCAGCAGCTCGACCGATGAGCCGGGCACCGGGTTCACCGGCGTGTGGGTCGTGCCATTGGCGAGGACCACGGTGCGCACGAGGCTGTCGCCCTTGTCACCGTCGGGTACCCCCGACGCGAGCGCGGACTTGACCTGCTGCACCTGCGCGGACGTGAGGGTCAGACGCTCCAGGACGTCACCATGGTGCATCGTCACGTGACCGTCATCGGTGACGCTGAGCTCCTCGTGATAACCATCGGGCCAGTCACGCTCGTAGCGGACGACGTCGGCGCTCGAGCCACCGCCGCCACCACAGCTGGCGACCAGGATGAGTACCGACAGAGCCAGTGACAGATAGACGACCAGGCGGCGCGACGACACGGTCAGCCGAGGATACCCCCGGCCGCCCGACGCGGCCCGGCGGGCGACAGCGATCACCGCCCGATACCCCGCACAGTCACGGCCGCGACGAGCCATCCCGCCACGACCGCCACTGCGTAGGTCACGCACCAGACACACACCGCGTGGATGACCGCCAGTTCCAGATAGGTCAGCCAGACCAGCACCGGCAGGCTCAGCAGCCCGACCGTGTAGGCAAGGTAGAGTCCCCTGGGGTCAGCGGATCGCCACCAACGCACGGTGCCGGCAAGCGTCGCGAGCGAGGCGACGAACCCGAGCACGGCGACGGGGACCCCAGCGACGGTCGCGTACTGGCTGTCGTTGACGACCTCGCAGCCCGACACGACGGCACAGGCCGGTGCCCCGCCGGTCAGCTTGACGAGCGCCAGATAGCCCGCGATGGCCAGGGCGGCCAGGGCGATGGCACTCAGGGCACCACCGTGTCGGCCGCGGGCTGCCGCCACGTTGTCGCTCATGGCGCAGGGCTCTGACTGGCCAGCAGACCGTCGAGATATGCCTGGAGGCGCGGCCAGTCCGGCAGACCGGCCGCGACCGTGCCGTTGATGACCATCGTGGGCGTCGAGTCGATCCCCAGGCCCCGGCCGCTGGTGGTCTCCGCCTGTACGTCGGCACGCAGTGCGGGGTCGTCGAGCGCGGCAAGGAACGCAGCGCGGTCCAGTCCGATGGAGACCGCGAGGTCGGCGAGCCGGTCACGACCGAACGCACCGCTGTTCTCGGCCCCCTGGTTGGCGAACAACAGGTCGTGCATGGGCCAGAAGGCGTCGCCCAGCCTGGCCGCAGCCCGTGCCGCGACGGCGGCATCGATCGACTCCGGACCCAGGAACGCGAGGTCATGGAACGTCAGTCGGGCATCACCTGGCTCCACGTAGCGGGCGACCAGGGCCGGTTCGATGTCCATCGTGAAGTGGCGACATATGGGGCACTGGAAATCGGCCCAGACATCGATCTGGAGCGGAGCGTCCGCGCTGCCCAGGCTCCGGCCATCCGCCAGCGCGACAGGGCTCGGATCCCTGGGCGTCGCGATGGCGCCGGCAGGCGCGCTGCCCAGTCCGCCACCGACGACCACGATGAGCATGACCGCGACCACTCCGGCAACGAGCGCGAGTGCGCTCAGCAACAGGACGGGCGGCCGTGACGCGGTGGGAGTTGGTGTGGTGCGTCCGCTGTTGCGGTTGGCACGCGATGCACGGGTCATCGTCGACCTCACGAATGGGCTGCGGGGACCGGCATCAGATCACTCCGGGGAGGACGCTGGCCGGCTCATGACGGGCGGGACCCACGGGTGGTACCCACGGGTGGTACCCACGGGTGGACCCTGGGTCCCGGCCTGCCTCAGCAGTTGGGCAGGCCCACGCTGACACGGGGCGGTGCCCGACTGCCGGGTGCGCCGGGTACGTCCGCGCCGATGGCCAGCAGACGGCTCGGGTGACGACGCAGCGATGAGGTGTGGCGGGACCAGGCCGAGCTGTCAGCCGCGAGACGGCCGAGCAGGACGCGGCGTCGCCACCGGACCAGCGCGGCGACCGTGGCCACAAGGAGCGTTGCGAGCAGCACCACCAGGAGTGGCAGGCCACCGTGACGGAGCACCACGTCGATGCCCTGGAGCGGCAGACCGGCAGCGAGCGCCTCCGCGTTCTC
>JBBSOS010000155.1:0-6454 GCA_038259505.1 Candidatus Limnocylindrales bacterium
ATGAGTGCCGATGCGACCCAGGTGCCGCCCCCGACCGGACGTCGACCGACCAGGTACCCGGGACCTCGCAGGACGAGGTCCACGGCAGGCTCGATGGGGCGTCCCCGACTGCCGGGCAGCCCAGGGTCCGGTGCCGTCCAGAAGGCGTGCTCCGGCGGCAGTCGGAGCGGCACCAGGGCTCGCACCGCCCAGGCGGAGGCGCCTGCCGACATGTAGCGCTCACAGACATCGGGCCGCTGACCCCACACGCCGACGCGAAACCAGTCGGTGGCCGGGTCGATGGCGTCGTGGTCGAGGTGATAACCGATCGACCGGTCGATGATGCCGCGCGCCAGCCCCGGGTCGACGGGCAGCTGACCCAGGGTCGCGGCGAGACCGAGGGGGGCGGCGGTCGCGAATCGATATCCCAGGGAGCGGCCCATCAGAGGGATGGCACCATCCTCCGCCGCGAACGCCGGCAGGTCACGCATCCAGGTCCGGGCGCGCTCCACGACCAGGTCGCGCACGTCGGGCCGCCGTGCGCCGTCGATGTCCGCCCAGTGCAGCAGGTGCCAGTGGACCGCCCAGCCGGTATACCGGTCGAAGGCGCGCCCATCGCCGTCGGCATACCAGCCATCTCCCGCGTACCAGGCGAGCATCCGGTCGATGCCCTCGTCGATGAGCCGCTCGTCCACGGGTTCGCCAAGACCTCGGCTGACCGTCGCCACGATCGCAGGGAACAGCACCCAGTTATCCGCGTACACCTCGCGTCCGTGCACCTGGGCAAGCCACGTGAGCACCCGTCGCAGCCCGTCCGTGCTGAGTGCGGGCAGGAGCCGTGCGCGCCCGGTCCAGAGTGCGAACGCGATCTCGGCCGCCTCCACGATGTGCTGGGAGCGATCGCCGATATCGCCCCAGTACCAGGCGCCAGCCGGGTCTGTGCCCTCGGTCAGACCTCGGACCATCAACTCCAGGACGTCGATGGCGTGACCGTCGTGCACCAGGACGGACGGGTTGGCTGAGCCGGTCAGCCATGCGCTCCAGGCCACGGACATCCGGCAGAATCCTTCCATGCCGGTGACGCGATCGGCGGGATCGGCGCCCGGGAGTCGTGGCCAGGCAGGCGAGCGGGTCGGCTCGATGGCGCGGCCGAACCCGCTCGTCAAGCGAGCGAGGAGAGCCACCCAGCGGCCGCGAGTGTCGTCAGGCCGGGCCGGGCTATCCGGTGCGCCATCGCGGTTCGGACCGCCGTTCGGGCCGCCGTTCGGGTGGCCGTTCGTGGACACCGATGGATAATACGTCATATGACTTTGCTCGTCTCGCCGCGACTGCCGCGGTGGGTCGGGTCAGTTCAGGGTTGGTCGAGCCCGAGCATCGCCAGCACGGCATCTGATCCCATGTCGGGATCGATCGCATGCAACGACCACGTCTCCCGATGATCGATCAGGGCCCCCGGCGCGAGCGTGGTGAGGGGACCGAGCGTCTCGATCTCCAGGAAGGCGCCCCCGCTGTAGCACTGCAGCGATGCACCCATGTCGGGATAGGTGGCGCCGGCACGGTACGGGGCCCGCTTGACGAGCACCGATCCCGCGAGTCGATACGCGATCCACTCGGCAGGACCCGTCACGCCGACCTTGCAGGGTCCGGGCGCGCCCGCCACGGCCCGCAGCCGGATCACCGGATCGCGCAGGTCCAGGCGCTCGTCGGAGAGACGCGTGTAGGGCCACGTGACCAGGGCACCGTTGGGCAGCACGCCATGCGCATCACCCGGACCCATGTATCGGGGTATCCATGCCTCGCCGCCCGGGGTACACATGGTGATCGCCCAGGGTGTCACCGTCGCGGATGACGCGCCCTCGTTGGCAAGCTGATGATCGACCACCACCGTGTCGGCGGTCGGGCGGATCGCGATGGTGCGCCGGAGGCGAGTCTGCGGTTCGAGCCAGGAACATGCGACACCCTGGTCATCTCGCGAGACCGTGACCGGGCCGTCATCGGGCAGGTAGGTCGTCTCCGGCGTCTCCGGACCCGCCCATAGTCGATGACCACCGTGCAGCTGGAAGCTGGGCCAGCCAGGACGGTCGATGAACAGCTCGGGCAGGGACGCCAGCAGCCCCTCACCGGTGCCGTCGGGCAACGTCACGGACAGGATCCGTGGCCCGATGTCAGTGGTGACGACCACCCGGGGCCCGCCCGCGTCGACGGCCAATGCAGGATGACCCGCGACCCGGACCCCGTCGATGCGCAACTCGGCTGTGGTCATGGCTCGCCATGGTAGCCAGCGACACCCATGGGCGCACCCATCATCGCGCCGCCCGGATGTCCTGCGGTCGAGGCACCGGGCGACTCGAGTCGCTGTTGAGCGTCGGTCTCGGCCGTGTCATGAAGGTCCTCCGGCACCTGTCTCGCGGCCCGGGCAAGGCTGACGAGCAGCCAGACGAACACGACGACGTTGGCGATGGAGGCGGCCATGGCGAGGGTCGAGACCAGGGGCGCCAGCGGGCCAGTCGCGTCACGGTCCGTGAACCGGCTCCACAGCGCAGGGTCGGGCGGCATGAATGCCAGGAGGTTGATGGTCTGGGTGATGACCACCGTCACCGCCACGAGCCCCGCCCGAGGCAGCACGTGGCGCCGGTCCCAGCCAAGCGCAAGAAGGATCAGGAAGGGCAGCGCAACCAGCAGGTAGCGACCTCGCATGCCGGTCATGACCATGTAGGGCGCCATCGAGAGCACCGCGATGGGCAAGGCGAGGCCCACCCGGTTGCGACGCCACCAGACGACGCCAGCCACGAATGCCGCGACCGCGAGCACCATGACGTAGCCGAGGATCCGCGGGGTCACCGGCCCGATGAGCCGTCGGGCGTCGGACGTCCGGTCCCCGAGGCTCGCGACGTACCACAGATTCATGGCGTTGATGGTCACCAGCTTCTCCACCCGCGACATCGTCTCGAGGTAGCGCGCCATGCCACCGCCCAGCCAGGGCGAGAACAGCAGCAGCGTGATGGCCCCGGCGACCACCATGCCCACGAGGGCTCGACGCCAACCCGCGTCGCGCAGGGTGGCCGCGAGCACCAGGGGCGCCAGCAGCAGCCCCTGGACCTTGATGAGCGCGGCCATGGCCCAGCTCACCCAGGCGCCCGTGACCGTGGCCATGGTCGCCGGACGCGCCATCGACGCCGCGGCCGCGAGCAGCCCCAGGGTGTACACGGAGTCGATCTGGCCCCAGGTCGCTCCCAGGTAGATGAAGGCCGGGTTGAGTGCGATGGCGGCACAGCCGACGACCGCGATGACCGGCCCGCGGCCGCGGACCAGGCTGGCCACGATGAGCGCGATGGCAAGGTCTGCGAGGACCGGCAGCAGCTTGACCATCGAGATGAGCAGGGTGTCGCCGCCACGGAGGTCGACCGGCACCAGCGATTCGATGTGGGCGAGTGCGTCGAGGATCCACAACGACAATGGCGGGTACAGCCCATATCCATCGGCGATCCGCTCGCTGACAGCCACGAAGCCGAGGTCGCGCGCCGTCCGGCCCCAGTCCATGAACAGACGGACATCGGTCACGCGTTCGATATCGATGGGCACCGCCGGCAGCCGAATGAGCAGACCCAGGAGCAGCACGAGGCCGATCGACAGACGCTCGTGCCGCGTCACGAACGCGCGCATCGGCGGATGGTACCGGGCACGGGCCCTGCCCCTGCTATCGTGCGAGCGTGGAGTTGCGCTACGAGTGGCTGGGTCGGGTCGACTACCAGGCTGCCTGGGATCTGCAGCACGGGCTCGTCGCGGACCGGGTCGCCGACCGCATCCCGGACACGCTGCTGCTCCTGGAGCACGACCCGGTGCTGACACTCGGGCGCAACGCGGACCCGGGCCACATCCGAGCCTCCGAGGCCGAGCTTGCCCGTCGGGGCATCACCACGCTGCGCGTCGAGCGGGGCGGCGAGGTCACGTACCACGGCCCGGGCCAACTGGTCGCATACCCCATCGTGCGGCTGTCCGACCGGTCGCTGCTGCTCCGTCCCTTCGTGCGGGCCCTGGAGTACGCCATGGTCGACACGGCGCAGAGCTACGGCATCCCTGCCGAGCGTCGGGATGGCTACCCCGGTTGCTGGCTCGACCCCAACGGGCTGGACGGCCCGCCCCGCAAGATCGGAGCGCTCGGCCTGCGCGTCGAGCGGGGGGTCACCTACCACGGCATCGCCCTCAACATCACCACCGATCTGGACGACTTCCAACTCATCGATTCCTGCGGCCTGACCGACATCTCGGTCACCTCCGTGGCCCGCGAGCTCGGCTGGACCCTCGATGCGCAGCGGCCTTCGACCGACGGCGTCGCCGTGGCAGCGGCCCGGTTCGCGGCCGCCCTGTCAAAGCGGCTCGAGGACGCCGTCGCGGCGAGCGCGGGCCCGCGGCGCGCCCTCGCCCCCGCCTGACCCCGATGGCAGGCGGCCTGTTCGAGCTGCGCCGGGACGAGATCACGGGCTGGTGGGTGGCCGTGGTCGTCGACCGGGAGTACGACCATTCCCGGTTCGCGATGCGCGCCGAGAGCGTCATGCGTCCCAGCTGGCACTGCCAGAACTGTGATCGGGCCGAGACGCCCGGTGTCTGGCTTCGAACGCTCAAGCCCCAGGCGTTCACGATCGCCGGCAGCGAGCGCGAGAAGGAGCAGGACGAGACGAACCGCGACCCTGGACTGGGCCTGGTCGGGGATGTGGGGGCATGGTCGACCATCGTGGCGCCCAGGGAGCACCACGGGCGTCTCGAGACCGAGCGACGGGACATCGTCATCGAGATGCTCACCCAGGCACGCAACGCCGTGGCGACGGCCCGGTCCACCCCCGGCATCGAATACGTCCAGGTGGTCCAGAACGTGGGCGCCCAGGCCGGTGCCCGCACCGATCACCTGTGCATCGACCTGTACGAGCTGCCCCAGATCCCGCACCGTCTGGGTGAGGAGTTGGGGGGTGCCGCGCGGTACATCATCCGCGAGCGGGTCTGCCCATGGTGCCGGCTGGTCCGTGACGAGGTGGCTCGGCGCGACCGGCTGGTGTTCGCTGACACCTCGACGGTCTGTTTCGCGCCGTATGCGTCGCGTTCACCATTCGAGCTGTGGGTCGTGCCCCGCCAGCACGATGCTGACTTCGGACGCGCGACGGACGCCCAGATCGAAGGCGCCGCGGACGCGCTCCAGGGCGTGCTGGGCAAGCTCGATGTCCTCGACGCACCGCCCTACAACCTCGTGCTCCATACCGCGCCCGTGAAGCAGCGCGTGGACGACACCTACCACTGGCACTGGGAGATCCACCCCCGGCTGCGCGAGATCGCCGGCCTCGAGCTGGGCACGGGCCTGCCAGTGAACCCGGTGAGCCCGGAGGCGGCCGTCGCCGAACTCCTGGCGGATCCGGCTGCCGGGGCGACCGACGGACGTCGCAACTGGGACGCCTTCCCACGAGGCTGAGAGGCATCCGCGGCGTCCTGATGCTTGACTGTCTCGACGATGCATCTGTATGCTCACATGTATGCGCACCACCCTCATCATCGAGGACAGCCTGCTCCGCCAGGCCAAGCGGCAGGCGGCCGAACGAGATCTGACCGTCAGTGAGGTGGTCAACGATGCGCTCCGGGAGAGCTTCCGCGTGGAGGTGCGTGCCGACGCGACGCCTCCGTTCGCGATGGTCACGTACGGCCGGACCGACCAGCCGGTCCATCACGAGCCCGTCGAGTTCGCGACCACGTTGGAACAGGATGACCTCAAGGGCCTCGCACGATGACGCTCATGCCCGATGTCAACATCCTTGTCTACGCGCATCGTCAGGACGAACCCGTGCACGAGGCCTACCGGACATGGCTCGAGCGGTTGGTCGACAGCCGGCAGCCCTTTGCGTTGAGTGTCCTCGTTGCGGTCGGATTCGTGCGGGTGATCACCAACGCGCGGATCTACGACGACCCCTCGCCGCTGTCGGTCGCGCTCGCCGCTGTCGAGCGGCTCGCTGCTCATCCGCGATGTCGGCTCGCCATGCCGGGACTCGATCACCTCGACGTGGTGGCGCGACTGTGCACGGCCGTCGGCGCGTCCGGCAAGCATGTCGCTGACGCACAGCACGCTGCCCTGGCGATCGCGGAGGGTGCCACCTGGGTGACCCGGGACCATGACTTCGGGCGCTTCGGGCGCCAGGGGTTGGACTGGCAGCATCTCGTCCTCGGTTGACCCTCGCGTGGCAGGTGGGCCGAACTACCTGACGCTGCCCGCAGTGGTCGTGGGTCGCTCGCTGGCGGTCGAGCCACGAACGGTGGTCCGCCGATGGCGCCGGACAAGTCGGTCGTCCTTTGGTGCGTACGCGAACAGGTTCATGCCTCGAGCGCCTAGGAACCCGCTGAGGTCCAGGCGCTGCTCATGGGTCCAAGGGTGACCATAGAACCCCTCGATGACGCCGCGGTCCCGAAAGCGCCAGCGAGGCTCGACCATCGATGGCCC
>JBBSOS010000156.1:0-6451 GCA_038259505.1 Candidatus Limnocylindrales bacterium
ACACGCCCGCCACCGCCTGCTTGTAGTGGTACGAGATGTTCAGCACCTTCTGCTTCTCGGCGTACTTGTCGGGGTCCGATCCGGTGGCCTTGACCGAGACGCGGATCCGATGACCCACCGTGCCTCCGAAATCGGCCTGCAGGCGCGCCTTGAGGGGATACGAGCGATCGCCACGCTCGAAGTCGACCGTCTGGCGGACGAATCCGGATCGTTTGCTGCAGGCGAGGTATCGCTTGCCGCCCTTCCACTTCTTGCCATACGCCGGATAGGGCCACGACCTGGTCCCGAACTTCTCGACATGGACGTCTCCGTCGACCGTCCAGCCCGGGATCGATCCATCCGTCGCGGTGCTCTCGAAGCCGCTGTTGCGCAGGAGGTTCGTGTCCAGTGGCGTGAGGTCAGCGGCCTGGATGGCTGCCGCGGGCGTGGCGGCCGAGAGCATCAGGGCGACCAGCAACGTCGCGGCGGCCTTCGGGCGGTGAAACACGGGTTGTCCTCCAGATGGGTCGGCTGTTCGTCCCTGGTCGGTGATCGTCCGCAGAGGATATGGCGGACGATGCTCGTGGTCCGCAGGACCCCAGTACCTCGCAGCTGATCCATTTGGCGCCGGGCGACCCATTCGGCGCCGGGCGACCCGTTCGGCGCCGCGCAACGACCGGCGAGTCGGTCGTGCCGGAACCCCGTCACTCCATCGTGGCGCGCGGGTCGGTCACACGGCCCATGAACAGGATCGAACCGGTCCCACGGTCGCGGATGAACCACAGGAACGGGCGGTTCACCCTGAACGTAGGCGGTGGGCCGCTGGTGCCCGTGTCGCCGATGGCGGTGGCCGCCGCCGCCTCCGTGCCCTGCTCCGCGACCTTGACGAACGCCTGGTGGACAGCAGCACCGACGTGGAGGCCGGGTTCGGGGCTGATCCCCGACAGGTCGGCGAGCCCTGGATCGAACAAGTCGATGATGCCCAGCGCCTTCAGGGGTTCGGTGAGGCCCACGCTGGCGCGGGCGCTGAACGTCGGCATCGTGAGCGCCACCGTGTCCTGCTCGAGCGATTCCACGATGGCGTCATATGCGTCGCTCGTGAGACCCGCCTCGAACGCCGCGAGATCGCTGGGCACCACGATGAGCATCACGAGCCGGTCACCGTCGTACGGCAGCTCGATCGCCCGGTAGCTCTCGCTGCGAGCGACCGCCTGCCCGATGGTCATGCTCATCGTGGGCACCTTGACCTTCCTGCCAGACGCCAGGCGGAACGATCGATCCTCCGTGAGGGCAGCGTTGAAGGGCACCGCCCAGTCGGCCTTGAGATACATCGCGTTGACCAGCACCAGGCGTGTCAGCGCGCTCAGCGTGCCGGGCGGCACCAGGTCCGTGATGCGCTCGTTGGTCCGGGACGCGACCCAGTCATCGATGAGCTGTCGGGCCGACTCGGGATCGGCGTAGTCCACGACCGCCATCGGAGCCCCGAAGCGGCTGTTCAGGATCGCCAGGAACGGTTCCTCGAAGGGATAGCCGCGCTGTCCGAACAGTTGGTCCACGGGCGAGATGGTGACCTTCGGCCGGGCCAGGCTCCCGAGCTCCCGGCTGAGCTCGTCGAATGCCGCCGCGAGCCGGTCTGACGGCAGGTCGAAGTGCATCGCCCTGGCCGCCTGGGCCTCGGTGGCGCCGCGGGCACCCATCTGGTTCATGGCCATCGCGAACGAGATGCTCAACGGTCCTGTCACGAGGTTGCCCGGCTGCGATGCGATCTGGCGGTACAGGTCCAGCGCGAAGGCCGTGTTGCCATGCACGGCGGCAGCGAGATCCTCATCAGGGACGACCACCTCCGGTTCAGGCACGCCGCGCATCAGGAGCTCGATACCAGCGAGCGGCCCTGCCACTGGCGACGGGCTCGGTGAGGCGGCGGGGCTGGCCGAACCCATTGGTGACGGACACAGGGCGCTGGCGATCGGTGCGCCGGGCCCGGTGGCGAGGAGCGCCGCACTCAACGCGGTGATGGCGAAGGCGGGCCATCGCCACCTGCGCGGCCAGTGCTCACCGGACGGATGTCGGCAACTGGCCGGATGGTGGCCACCGGACGGATGGTCGATCGAGTGATACATGGGAGCCTCCCTGGGGTCGGCAACGGGTGCGCACGCCGACTTGCGGTGGGTGGTCGGGAGGCGTCCTCGGCGGGCCTCCGGTCCACGACGTGACGTCTAGTCACGGTGTTTGTTGCTGGGCGGCGCGACGTCTCCGGGTCAGGGTGCCCATGGAGATGGGGCCAAATGGCACGTGTGCTGCGGGCAACAACGGGATAGACCTGACGGCACGATAACCAGGTCGAGGCCCGGACCGGACGGCTCCGGGCCGAACAGGAGGTCCCACGATGCCTGATCACGATGCGACCAGTCCAAGGGGTGCAGGGGGTCCACGACTCAGCCGGCGCGGCGTGCTCCAGGCGGGCGGCGTGGCGCTCGGCGGTCTCGGTGCGAGTGCCCTGGTCGGCTATGCCACCGGAGGCCACTCCCCCCTCTTCCCAGCACCCATCTCGTTGGCCGCGGCGGCTGATCCGTCGGCGGTGCCCGCACGGGAGCCGAGCCCGATGGACTTCGCCGTCCTGCCGCCCGCCCGGCCGCATCAGGCCAAGCCGGTCGACTTCGCCCTGACCGGGTATGACGGGCCGAACCAGACGATCCTCATCGCACCGGGCCGTCCATATGTCTCGATGAACTTCGATGGCCAGGTGCCGGCTCCCACGCTCCGCGTGACCGAGGGCGACGTGGTGCGCTTCACGCTCCACAACGCGGGGGCCTTCCAGCACTCCATCGACTTCCACGCCGCACAGACGTCCTGGAGCGCGAACTACCAGTCCATCGACCCGGGAGCGTCGTTCACGTTCGAATGGACGGCGCACCACCCGGGTGCATTCATGTACCACTGCGGCACGCCACCCGTCATCATGCACATCGCCGACGGGATGTACGGCGCGGTCATCGTCGACCCTGCGGAGGGCCGACCCGCGGCCAGGGAATACGTCATCGTCCAGAGCGAGTTCTACGGTGCCGGTGGCGACGTCAACGCGATGCTCAACGCACCGCCTGACGTGGTCTGCTTCAACGGCCAGGCCCTGCGGTACCAGGCGAACCCGCTGCCGGCAGCGGTGGGCGAGGTCGTTCGGCTGTTCGTCGTGAACGCCGGGCCTAATAGCACCTCTGCGTTCCACGTCATCGGGGCACTGTTCGACCGTTACGAGCCGGAGGGCAACCCCGCGAATGCCGTGGGCATGCACCAGACCATCAACGTCCCGCCGGGCGACGGCGCGATGGTCGAGCTGACCTTCGATGCCCCGGGCCAGTACCCCTTCGTGACCCATCGCTTCAGTGACGCGTCGAAGGGAGCGCTCGGGCTGTTCGATGTGACTGCCTGACCCGCTCGCCCATACCAGCGACCACGAGGACCGGCTCCTCGACCGGTCCGCTCGGACCCATGGACCGTTGCCACCGCACCCATCGCGCCAGTCGGATGGCGTGGAGCGCCACTGCCCTCTCGGGGTCCGCTGCCATGGGGCCCACTCTCACCGGTGATGAACGACCGAAGGCGGCGGGTCATCACCGAACACCGACCAAGGGGTAACCGATGTCTTCCGTCTCGCTGTTCCCTGACTGGCATGACCTCGTGCGCTGGTCTGGCCCAGGCCCGCAACCCGCGATCATGGTCGACGAGCCGGGGCTTCGCGTGCTCGTCGCTGGCCTGGAGCCAGGTGCCGCGATCCCCGTCCATCCCGGCCCACCCGCCGTCTATCACGTCCTCGAGGGCGTGGGCCAGGTCACCATCGATGGTGAGCAGAGCGAGGTCTCGGCGGGCATGACCGTCGTGGTCGCCGACGGTGCGACCCGGGGCTTCGAGGCCCGCACCAGGCTCGCGTTCCTTGGCGTGCGGCTGGGCGGAGCAGGCTGAGGCCGGACCTAGCGACACCAGCTCCGGGACCCGCGTGCGGTGTCCCGTCCGAACCGCGGACACGGGGCCAGGCGCGACTAGAACCGACGGCGACCTGGTGTGACCACGGCGCCGACGACCGCTGCCTTGGCGACCGGTGATCGACCCGGGGACACCGCGGCGCCGACGACCGCTGCCTTGGCGACCGGGGCTCCGATGACCCCGACTCCCCTGCGACGGGGTCCGAGTGGCATGTCAGGCTCCTTCTGCAGCGAGCGCATCCGCTTCGACCGCGGCGACGATGGCTTGGATGGGGATGCGGCCATTGGCGATCAACTGACCGCCTGCACGTCGCATGGCCGACGCGAACGGCGCGGCCCAGAGATTCTCGTAGACGAGGACGCCGGCGACGCTGCCGGGGTCCATCGCCACCGCGAGGTTCTCGACGTCCTCCTCGGACAGCGTCTGCGCGAGCTGGGCCTCGATGCTCACGAGATCTCCCTGGTCCGTGACGTCCGCGAGTTCGTGCGCGTCGACCGAACCGTCCGCGGCCTTCTCGAGGATGAGCACATCCATGATCCGGATGATCCCGGCTTCGTGGAGCCTGATGAGCTCCGCGGCCCCATCGCCGGTGAAGTCCTGGTGGCCCTCGGGGAATTCGACGATCAGGTAATCGACCGGTCCCAGTTCATCGAGCGATCTATCTGCCATGGATCCTCCGTCTCCAGTTCGCTCGACGGTTCTCTGGCGATCGCCCCGCGAACCGGGGTCGACCTGCATGACCGACTCGTCGAGTGCTCCAGTATGGTTCGGTCTGAGCCACGCCGCGGGCCAGCTACGCGGGAGGGCCGGCCGGGATCACGCCGAGCTGCTGCATCATCGCCATCTGATCGATGACACCCCAATGCTCGTGCACCAGCCCGTCGTCGCCCACTCCCATGATGTCGATGAGCTGGATGTCCACGCTCTTGCCGGTCGCTGGCACCTCCATGAATGCACCCTTGTGAGTTCCGGTGAGCCGGACGCGCGCGACGGCCTTGCCGCCGCTCACGATGACATCCTCCGGGTCCAGCCGCATGTCCGGAAAGCCCGCCCGGAGCATCCCGAACAGCGTCTTCGCGCCCTCCCTGGTCGGCGGCAGGCCGGGGAACGCCTCGTGCTCGATGAAGTCGTCCGCGAGGAAGTCGCCGAATCCGTCGATATCACCCGCGCTGAGCAACTCGTACAAGCGTCGCATCGTACTGCCGTGGTCCATCGGGTCCCTCCTTGGGATCGGCTCTGGGGAATCGAGTCTACATCCGCGCATGTGTGGGGCGACCTGGCGCCGAAGCGGCATCGTGGCCGAGCGCCACGGGTCTGAGGACGACCGTGACATGCGACAATGTCGCACATGGAGCAAGTGGGAGTGCGGGAACTGCGGCGTCAGGCCAGCGCGATCCTGCGGCGCGTGGCTGCGGGTGAGGCCGTGGAGATCACGGATCGAGGCCGTCCGGTCGCCCTCCTGCTCCAGACGATGCCGAGTGGGCTTGCCCGACTCGAGCGCGAGGGCCTGCTTCGCCGCGCCGAATCTGACCTGATCGAGCTGCAGCCGGTCCGTCTTCCCGCGGGATCATCGCCCCCCTCCACCCTGGTCTCCGAGGGACGCGCCGAGTGAGAGCTCGATACCTGGATAGCTCAGCATTCGTCAAGCTTGCCGTCGAGGGGCCGGAGACCGACGCGCTCCGGGGATTCCTGGCAGAGCGGGGCCACCGGCGGGTCTCATCGGCGCTGCTGAGGACCGAGGCACTGCGGGCAGTCCGTCATCTCGGGTCAGAGGCCCTGGCCACGGTCCGGGAAGGCCTTCGGCGGGTCGACCTGGTGGCGATCGATGACCGGATCCTCGATGCCGCTGGCAGGCTCGAGCCAGGGATCCTCCGCACTCTTGATGCCATCCATGTCGCGACCGCCCTGGCCATCGGCGATGACCTCGAGACGATCGTGACCTACGACGAGCGGATGGTCGCCGCCGCGCGGCTCCTCGGGTTGTCGACATCCACGCCGCGGGGCAACGCCGGGCAGCATCCGGTTCGATAGCATCAGGCTGGCTCGCATCACATCTCGCACGCGAGGACAGAGGTCATGAACGACACGAAGAAGTCCGCCAAGAGCACCGGCGCGGCCCAGAGCGGACACAAGTTCAAGTCGAGGTACGCGACCTTCGGTTTCCAGGACTCGGCGAAGCTCGACGAGGGAGCGATGTGGCCGACCTCCTACGCCCTGACGAAGCTGACCACCGATGACGAAGCGAGGATCGCCGCGCTCGTGAAGCAAGCTGTGAGCTGACGACCGGCCCGGGGCGAGCCGACTTCGGATCCGCTCATGTCGCCGGCCCGTGGTCGACCACGCACAATGGGTCGGTGCGACAGGAGATCTCGTTCGCGACATCGGTCGACGGCACTGGCATCGCGTGGGCGCGTCATGGTGACGGGCCGCCGTTCGTTCGGGTGGGCACGTGGCTGACGCATCTCGAGCACGACTGGGCGAGTCCGGTCTGGCG
>JBBSOS010000157.1:0-6436 GCA_038259505.1 Candidatus Limnocylindrales bacterium
ACACGCCTCCGTCCATCGCCGCGCGACCGCGATGCCGTCGAACGACGAGATCGATGACCACGGCGATGACGATCACGGCACCGGTCACGAAGGTGCTCCACGTCGCATCGATGCCGAAGAAGATGATGGCGCTGCTGATGGTGGTGATGATGAGCGCCCCGACGAGCGCGCCGATGACCGTCCCGGTGCCGCCGGACAGCGGTGTGCCGCCGATGATCACCGCGGCGATGACGATGAGCGCGAATTCGGATCCGGATGTCGGGTCGATGGCACCCCGGAAGCCGACGAACAGGGCGCCTGAGAACCCGCAGACCAGTCCCACCAGGACCATCACCTGGATCTTGGTCCGACCGTTCTGGATGCCTGCGAGCCTCGAGGCTTCCGGGTTGCTGCCAACCGCCTGCACCCGGTATCCGAACTTGGTCCGTTGCAGCACGATCTGCAGGACCACGGCCAGGATCACGAAGATGATGGCGACGACTGGGACCAGGCCGCCGATGCGTGCCTGGGTGAGCTGGAAGAAGCTGCCCGTGACATCGGGTGGGATGACGGCCGTCGACTTGTTGACGACCTGGGACAGGCCCCGATACATCGAGAACGTACCGAGCGTGACCACGATCATGGGGATGCCAAGACGGACACCGAGGATGCCGTTGATGAACCCCAGGACCCCGCCGAACGCGACTCCGATGGCGGCCGCGATCCATGGGTCGATGCCCGCGACCATCGCCTCTGCCGCGATGACAGCCGAGAAGTTGAAGATCCAGCCGACGGACAGGTCGATCTCGCCGATGGCGATGACGAAGACCATGCCCAGCGCGATCATCCCGTATGCGGCCGTGGCGCCCAGCTGGGTGACCAGGTTGGTGGGATTCAGGAAGTTCGGATGGAAGAATGCGACCGTACCCACGAGCACGAGCAAGGCGATGACCACACCGACCTCGTCGGGGATCCGCGGCAGGCGGCGACCGCCGACCTGCGAGAGGTCCTGTGCGACCGCGGAGCCCTCGTCCGCCGTCCCTTCGGGCTGCTCAGCCGACACGCGCCGACCTCGATCGCTCCCGGTGGCCCGTCCAGATGACGCTCATCGCTCCCAGGGACGCTCGTCGAGCGGTTCGTCCCAGCTCGGTATCGGTGCCTGGAGCGGGTCGTCGATCCAGCAGAAGCGACCGTTGGTATCCCCGGCGGCATCCGTGGTGAGCCGCAATGCGAGGTCGACTGCCTTGCCCGGCGGGTCACCGCCGGTCTCGTTCACCCAGTCGACCCACGACTTGTAGCCCGATGCGATGGGGCCGACCGCCTCCACCTTGTCGCGGATATCGGCCCACATGTCCGTGCGCACATCGCCCGGATGGATGACATTGGCGGTCACGCCGCTGCCTGCGATCTCCGAGGCGAGA
Source organism: Candidatus Limnocylindrales bacterium (assembly GCA_038259505.1). Lineage (GTDB taxonomy): Bacteria > Chloroflexota > Limnocylindria > Limnocylindrales > CSP1-4 > JAFMJV01. The sequence continues at coordinate 1,401 of JBBSOS010000157.1, forward strand.
TGCCGCGTGAACTGGTTGAGGGCCACCTTGGCCGTGCCATAGGCGCTGTTGAGGGGACCCGGCGGGTGCAGCGACGCTGCCGAGGTGACATTTACGATGCGGCCCCAGCCGGACTCGAGCATGCCCGCCAGGAAGGCGCGCACGATCAGGAACGGCGCGATGGCGTCGACCTGGATGGTCCGCACCCAATCCGCAGCATCGACGTCGGCGATGAGCGAGATGGGTCCGAAGATGCCCGCAGCGTTGACCAGGATGGTCGGTGCTCCGAACCGTCCACGCACCGTCTCGCCCAGCTCCGCCACAGCGGGGATGTCCGCCACATCACAGGCGATCCCTGTCACCGAACCCGCTGAGCCGGCCGCGAGTGCTTCGGTCTCGGCGAGTTGTGCGCTGCTGCGTGCCACCGCTACGACGGTCGCGCCTGCCGCGGCGAGTCCGAGTGCCACGCCCCGACCCAGGCCGCGGCCGCCGCCCGTCACGACCGCGACGCGGCCTGCCTGGTCAGCCATCGGTCGGTGCCCGCCAGGTGGCCGGTTCGAGGTGGAAGACCTCGCGCACCGGGGTCGAGTCGACGATGCCGTCGTCGCGGAAGGCCATCAGGGGGTTCATCAACTCGCTCCAGCGATCGTGTGTCGGGGTGTGCCAGAGGCGGTCCCAGGAGCCCTCGTCCTCGACCTCGGAGTACATGAACAGCACCGGGTCGTCCTCGAAGATGGTCATGTTGTGGATGCCCGCAGCCTCGAGCTCCTTGACCATGTCCGGCCAGATATTGTCGTGCCAGTGCCTGTACTGAGCCAGCCCACCGGGCTTCAGGCGCATCGTGAATGCGGTCCGGATCAAGGGAGCACCTCCTCGGGCGTGGTGGGTCGGATCGGTCCCGGGTCGGAGCCCGGCGCCCGTCCCGTATTGATGGCCTGGAGCACACCGTGGTCGGTCGCATCCGCTCCAGCGATCTCCGTGGTCAGTCGGCCGCGGTAGAACACGAGGATGCGGTCAGCGAGGCCGACCAGCTCCGGCAGCTCCGTGGATCGGAAGAGGACCACGCGGCCGTCGTCGGCGAGTGCTCGGATGAGCAGGTAGATCTCGCGCTTTGCCCCGACATCCACGCCGCGGGTCGGATCGTCGAGGAGCATCACCCGCGGCGATATCTCGAGCCAACGGCCGATGACCACCTTCTGCTGGTTGCCGCCCGACAGGCTGCCGACCGGCATCGAGGGGTCGTTGACCTTGATGCGCAGTCGCTCGATCTGACGTCGCGCGGCGACCGTCAGCTCGCTCGCTCGGAGCCATCGACTGGTTCGTGGCAACGCCCCGACCGATGCCAGGGTCACGTTGCGGGCGACGCTTCGGTCGAGCATCAGTCCCAACTGGCGTCGGTCAGCGGGCACCAGCGCCACTCCCCGGCGGGCGGCGTCGGTCGGCGAACCGGGCGCTCCGTGGCCGTCGGGCAGCCGGATCTCACCCGAGGTGGGGTGCCGGGTGCCGAACAGGACACCCAGGAGTGTGGCGACCCCGGCGCCTTCGAGACCCGCGAGGCCGATGATCTCACCGCCATGGGCATGGAAGGACACCCCACGGAGCTCATCCCCCACGGTGAGGTCGACCACCTCCAGCTCCGGTACCTGCACCGATCCCTCCGCACTGCCTGCGGTACGGCCGGTCCTCTCTGGATACAGCTCCTTCTGGCTCGCACCCACCATCGCTTCGACGACCGACGGGATGGACACGTCATCGAGGTCCCGTGTCCAGACGAGGCCGCCATTGCGCATGACCGTTATCCGGTCTGCGATGGCGAACACCTCTTCGAGTCGATGGGAGACGTACACGATGGTGATGCCCGTCGTCAGCAGCTCCCGCAGGACCGCGAACAATCGTTGGGTCTCGCCTTCGTTGAGCGCCGAGTTCGGCTCATCGAGGATGAGCACCCGGGGTCGCTCGACCAGGACGCGGCTGATTTCGACCAGTTGCCGTTCCGCGAGCCCGAGGTCGCCGACAAGGGTCGTCGCATCCGCGTCCAGGCCGATATCCGCGAGCACCGAGACGGCCGCGGCCCGCATGGCCCCCGTGTCGACCAGGCCGTGGCGCGTCGGCTGCTGGTCGGGGTACAGATTGGCGAGGATGGAGCGATCAGGGAAAAGGCTCAGCTCCTGGTACACGATGCCCACCCCGTGGCGCCGGGCATCCTGTGGCGACGAGAACCTGACGCGCTTGCCATTGATGCGGATCTCGCCCGTGCCGGGCGCGATGGCACCCGCGAGGATCTTCATCAGGGTCGATTTGCCGGCACCGTTCTCGCCAACGACGGCGTGGACGGTGCCGGCCTGGATCTCGAGGTCCATGCCCACGAGGGCCTTGATGCCACCGTAGGCATGCGACAGGCCGGTGACGGCGACCGCTGTGACAGCAGTCGCCGGGGCAGGGGCGGGCGGGGTCTCGACCTGGGCCAGGCCCGGGGGACCGGTCATGCTCGATGGTCCGCCCGACTGGTTACTTGGACTCGTTCTCGATCGGCTCCACATGGGACTGCCAATCGGTGATGTACCCCTCGACGGCCGGCTGGTAGTACGTCCGGGTGAGGTCCTTGTCAGCCGCGATCGCCTGCAGCTCGGCAAATGTCAGCGGCGGCAGGCCGAATGGCTCGGTGACACTGTCGGCGGTGACGATCTCGGTGCCGGCATCGATGAACGCGGGCTTGGCGATGTCCGCGGCCGTGCCGTTGACGAGGCTGTCGATGATGATCTTGGTCGGCAGATAGCCCTGGATGAAGGGCGTCTGGCCGAGGCTCACGTAGGCGTTGCCATTGGCGATCTGCTCCAGGTTGCCGGGAGTCAGGTCATAGCCGCCGGAGATGAAGTTCGAGTCGGGGTTGGCGGCCTTGAGCTGGCCAAGGCTGGTCACGTCCGGGGCGCACAGCCCGATGAGAGCGACCGCATCAGGGTTGGCCGCCAGCAGGGTCTCCCAGGCGGCATAGTTCGCAGCAGCATCGACCTTGACGTCGTTGCTGCCACCAGCGCCGTTGATAGTGAGTCCGGGGGCCTTGGCCACCGACTCCTCGACGCCCTTGGCACGATTGCTGAGCACCGGGACGCCTGGGAAGCAGTTGCCCTCGATGACCGTGCCGGTGGCCGAGGTGCCACCCAGCTTGTCCACGATCGCCTGTCCCAGGATCCGGCCGCTCTCGACCGATCGTTCGCCGACGTAGGGCGCATGGACCCCGTTGCCGACGAGATTGAACGTCGCCACGGGCACACCGCCCGCGATGATGTCATTGAGGCCCGCGACCATGGTGTCGCTCGGCACGGAGGTGATGATGCCCTGGACGCCGCCCTGGACGAGACCCTGGGCGAGTGCCAGCATCTGCTCGCCGTTGCTGTCCGGGACGCCGACGACCTGCAGGTCCGCGCCGGCCTCCTCTGCCGCGAACGTGGCGGCATCGATGATCTGCTGGATGAATGGATTGCCCAGCGCATGGGTCACCATGCCGAGCTTGAGCCCGGCGCCCGGGAGGGCACCGCCGCTCGCGCCGGGTGATTGTGCCGCCGCACCACCGACCGCGCCGAGGGTCAGGGCCAATGCTCCCGCTGTCGCGAGAAGGCGTTTGGTCTGAGTCATGCAGTTCTCCCTTGAGATCGTGGAGGAAGGGCCCGGGTCCGGGCCTCATCCGGGAATGGCTGGCCTACCGCCAGGTCGCGTTCGCTGGTCGTCGTCCTCCTCCTGCTGCTCCTGCGGTTGGGTCACCGGGATGGCGCACGGTCAGCCAGCGTCCACGACATCGCGCAGACGCCTCGTGCGCTGCCGTCGGACCACCTGGTCGATCGCGACCGAGATGATGATGACCACTCCGGTGACGAAGAACGACCACTTGGCATCCACGCCCAGGAACAGGATGCCGTTCTGGATCGCCTGGATGATGACCGCCCCGATGACCGCCCCGATGATGGTGCCTCGGCCGCCGGACAGGGGGGTGCCGCCGATGATGACCGCGGCCACGACCGGCAGCACGTAGTTGTCACCGAGCGTGGGGTCGATCGCCTGGCGGAACCCGACGAACACCGCGCCCACCAGGCCCGCCACGAGGCCCATGAGCACCATGACCATGATGCGGGTCCGGTCGACCGGGATGCCCGCCAGTCGCGCCGCGTCCGGGTTGCTGCCCATCGCCTGGACCCGGTATCCGAAGCGGGTCTTGTGCAGCAGGACATGCAGCGCCACCGCCAGCAGCAGGAACGCGACCCCGCTGCTGGGGACGATGTCGAACAGCTTGTTGGTCCAGATCTCGAAGAACGGGCTGGTCTTGTCCGTCGGTGCGAGCGAGTGGGAACCGGTGATGACCAGCGACAGGCCCCGGAACGCGTACGCCGTGCCCAGCGTGATGATGATGACCGGGATGCGCAAGGCCACGGCAAGCGTGCCGTTGATGAGCCCAAGTCCGCCTCCGACCGCGATGCCCACCACCGCCGCGATGATGGGGTCGATGCCCCAGACCATGATCTGCGCAGCCACGATGGCCGACAGGTTGAAGATCCAGCCGATGGACAGGTCGATGTCCCGGATGGCGACCACGAACACCATGCCCACGGCGAGCATGCCCGTGAACGAGGCATTCGCGAGCAGTTGGAACAGGGACTTGGGCTGCACGAACACGGGTCGGAGCAGGCCGATGATCACGATGAGGACCACGAGCGCGACCAGGACGCCCGTCTCGTCGGGCAGGCGGGATCGCCACGACCGCGTGACAGGGACAGGTGCGTCCACGAGTGCGGCCGCCGGCGACTCGTCGTTGGTCAAGCGTCTCCCCCGGGCAGTGTCGTCCGCCGCTGCTCACACGACCCCGACCCGCGATCCACGAGTCGCGGTCGAGTCTGGAAACGATACTGGCGCGATCGCGTCTGTCAAGGCCCGAGCGTCGGAGCCACAGGCGGATCGGGCCTACCGCTCCTGCGCGGGCAGCGCGTTCCGCAGCGCCTCCACGGCGGTCGCGAGGCCGTGCGGCAAGAGCAGGTAGCTCCCGCGGGTCCGTATCGCCGCGATCTCGA
>JBBSOS010000158.1:0-6416 GCA_038259505.1 Candidatus Limnocylindrales bacterium
AGCCACCGGGCTCCAGGGCGACCACGCCGGCCACCCTGCCTCCGGTACCCTGACCCAGTGACCTCCTCCACGCGCGGACCTGGTGGCGGGCGGGTGCCCGGCAGCTCGCCCGTGCAGGCCACACGTCGCTGGATCCATCGATGGCGTCCGCTGCTGCCCGTGCTCATGGCCGAGTTCATCATCCTGCTCGGCTTCGGGGCGCTGCTGCCCGTCCTGCCCATCTTCGTGGTCGAGCATGGCATCGACGTGCCCACGCTGGGCCTCATCACCGCCTCCTGGTCGATCGCCAAGCTTATCGCCGAGCCGGTCTTCGGCTATCTCGCGGATCGCACCTCCCGCAAGCCATTCCTGGTCGGCGGGGCCATCGTCCTGGGCCTCGCCACGATGCTGCCGCTCGTGTTCACCACGGCCGCCGCGCTGTTCGTCCTGCGCTTCATCTCCGGAGCCGCAGCCGGTGCCTACGATCCCGCCGCGCGGGGCATGATCGTGGACGCGACCGAGGAAGGGGAGCGCGGCGAGGCGTTCGGCATCTATGCCGCGTTCCAGATGGGCGGCTTCGTGCTCGGACCGGTCATCGGCGCGTTCGGGGTCGCGTTCGGTGGCGGCTACGCCTTCCCGTTCCTGCTCACGGGCGTCCTGACCATCGTCGCCGGCATCGTGCTGGCGGTCACCCTGCCGCCGGCACCCAGACTCGGCGACCGAGCAGATGCCAGGCGGGACGCCGGCAAGGCCACCGGCCGCTCGACCGAAGCGCCAACCGGGCACAGCCAGCACCCCGCGCCGTCCGAACCACCCTTCAGCGCCTCGACCGCCGGCATCCCCGCTCCCGACGAGGCAGATCCGGCGGCCCGAGCCCCACTTCGACAGCTGCTCAACGTCAGTCTCGGCGTCGCACTCGTCATGAACTTCGGCTTCTCGCTCGCATTCGGCGTCTACGAGGTCATCTGGACCCTGTTCATGGCAGACCTCGGCGCGTCCATCGAATGGATCGGGTTCACGTTCGCCTTGTTCGGCCTGCCCATGATGATCGTCTCGCCGTTCGCGGGGCGCCTCGTCGACCGCTACGGACCCATCCGATTCGCGGCGTTGGGAGGTGTGGTCATCTGCATCGCGGGTGCCGTCTACGGCATCAGCACCGAGCCCGCGGTCCCCAGCGCGATGGTGCCCATCGAGGCGGTGGCGGAGGCCTTCCTGATGCCCGCGCTCTACGCTTTGGTTGCGTTCGGTTCACCTTCTGGCCGATCATCGACCGCGCAGGGTATCTTCGGCGCAGTGGGCACCATCGGTCTCATCGTGGCGACCCTCAGCTCTGGTTGGCTGTGGGAGATCGGACGCGCGTGGCCGTTCGCGTTCTTCGTGGTCGGGTCCACCACCTGCCTCATCCTGGGCCTCCTCCTGTATCGATACCGTGGCGGCGCGCGGGCGGTCCTGGCGGCCGGAAGGCTGGATGCCGGGAGCGCCGCGTGACACGTGCTCCTGCCGTGCTGGGTGTCGCGGCATTGCTGGTGGCGGGCTGCGTGACCGTGGTGGAGCCCGTGCCCAGCGTGCCGGTACCGACCCGCGATACGAGTGCGGCCGCGACCCCGACGCCGGTGCCCACCGCACAAACGTACCGGGTGCGCTCCGGTGACAACCTGCACGCCATCGCGCAGAAGTTTGGGCTCACCATCGGCCAGTTGCTCGCGGCCAACCCTGACGTCACCGATCCCAACCGGATCAAGGTCGGGCAGGCGCTCATCATCCCGCCACCCGATGCGCCCGACACCGGACCCGGGAGCGCCAGCATCGGCGATGCCACCGATGATGCCATCGACCCCGATGGCCAGCTCACCGTGAGCCAGTCCTACGCCGACCTCACGGGGGTCGATGCCTCGCTGGCCACCGATCGCAGGCTCGAGATCGACCTGGAGCTGGTCAACGCACCGCCGGTCCGCCTCGATCCCGCGGTGGAGGTGGTCACCTACACGGTCGTGATCGACATCGATGGCGACGGACAACCCGACTTCAAGGCCATCTACAGCAACGACATCGATGGCCAGGACGGCTTCGCGCCGTCCCTCGAGGATCGCCAGACGGGCAGGATCCTGTCGGGCGACGGATTCCCGGGATCCGTGACCGCCAGGAATGGCACGGTGACGTTCCTGATCCGGCGCACCGCTCTGGGCACCCCCCGGTCGTACGCGCTCGCCGCGACCGTCGAGCGCACCTACTATCCCGGCGGCCGCGACGATCCGGAGGTCGACGACAGCATCGACCACGCACCCGACCAGCAGTGGCCCCGACCCAACCCGCGATGGCTGGTGGTCGGCGGGGTCTGATCGACTCGGAACCAGATTCGCTCGAACCGGATCCAGATCTGCCCGACGCTCGATTCGGCCGCGATCCCGCAGCTCAGCCGCTCTCCCGATAGCGCTGTGCCGCCTCCGCGCGGTTGCGCACGTTGAGCTTGTGGAGCACGTTCGACACGTGCGTCTCCACGGTGCGCGGCGAGATGATGAGCGCACCCGCGATCTCCCGGTCCGTGAGCCCTTCCGCGAGCATCCGGAGCACGTCGTTCTCGCGCGGGCTGAGGCCGTCCAGCGCCCCCCCACCGCCAGCACCGCTGCCCCGAGCGCGCCGGGCGGCCTCCGCGAAATGCCGGATGGCACGCGCCGCGAACCGTCGGGACATCGCGAGCTCACCACGCTGCGTGCCACGCAGGGCGCGGAGCAGCGCCTCCGGGCTCAGGTCCTTGGTCAGATAACCCGCCACACCACGGCTGATCGCATCGAGCATGTCGCGCTCCGAATCGGACACCGTGAGCATGACGATCCGGGTATCGGGCAGTCGCGGGGCGAGTTCCTCGAGCATCTGGATGCCGTTCATGCCCGGCAGGTCGATATCCAGCAGCAGGACATCGGGCCGGACGGACAAGGCGAGGGCAAAGGCATCCTCTGCGGTGGCGGCCTCGGCCACCAGCTCGACACCACCACCACTGATCGCCTGGCGGACCGCTGCCCGGACGAGAGCATGGTCATCGACCAGCATCACTCGCAGCGGCTGCCCGGCACCTCCGATGGTGGGTTCGGTCATGGGAGCGGCCGCGCTCCCTGCGTGTCGGGCGCTGTGCCGAGCAGCTGCGGGGAATCGGTGACAGCCAGTGGCGGTGCATCGTCGGGCCTGGCCCGATCCGGAACGACCGAGGGCGTCCTCGTTGGTGCGGACTCCGAGGTGGCGAGCAGTCCGTTCACCTCGGCAGCGTCCCACACGATCTCCGGCAGGCGCTCGGGCTCGATCGTCGGCAGCCATTCGGGAACCAGCAGCGGCACGCTGATCTCGATGGTCGTGCCGCCCTGCGGCTCGGAGGTGACCCGCAGGCTGCCACCCAGCAGTCGTGCCCGTTCCTCCATACCCTGCATCCCCAGTCCCCGGTCACCGACCGTGGCCGGGTCGAACCCCCGGCCGTTGTCCGAGACCGCGACGGTCATCTCCCGGCCGCGGATATCCGCACGGACGCGGGTGACCGTGGCGTCCGCATGCGTGCGCACGTTCGTGAGCGCCTCCTGGACGACCCGCAGGAGTTCGATCTGCTGCCGCGGCGGCAGGGCGGTCGGCAGCCCGCTGGCAGCCGAGAACGTGACCCGCAGGCCCGATCGCTGTCCGAAGTCATCCACGGTGCGGGACAGCATCTCGGCGAGCGGCAGGTCGACATCGAGGCTGGTGCGCATCGTGACGAGCGCCTGGCGAGCCTCGACGATGGCCGAGTCGAGGGCCTGCCCCACCTCGCCTGCAAGGGGCCGATCCGTCTCCGGCATCGATGCTGCGAGCCGCTCGAACTTGAGCTTGGCGAACCAGAGATGCTGGGCCAGCCCATCGTGGATCTCACGGGCCAGTCGTGCTCGCTCCTCGAGCGCTGCTCGCTCCGCCTCTGTCACGCGCAGTCGATCGAGCGCCATGTACGCGAGCCGAAGTGCCCGGAGGTCCGCCCGCTGCTCCGCGCCGATGCCCAGGAGGAGCACCCCGTACGCGATCAGTCGCATCATGTCCGAGGTCGTGACGAGTCCGGTGTAGACGGTCGGATAGAACGCGGACTGGAGCTCGGCGAACGCGGTGATGACGAGACCCACGGCCAGGAACCCGTCCGATACCGACTGTTCCTGCGCGTAGCTGAAGCGGAACAGGATCGCGGCCGCGATGAGGACCAGGACGGTCACCACCACGAGGCCGATGGCCAGTGGCGTGATGCCGTGCAGTCGGCCGGATGCTGCGGCATCGGGTAGCAGGGCGCGGATGCCATCGTCATCGATGAGCGGCGGCAGCACATCGCTGAAGGGATACAGGATCAGCGTGATGCCGACCACGAGCGCGATAGGCGCCAGCAGCACCATCCGGGGTCTGGATGCTCGCTGTCGGATCCGACGGACCGCGGCCACCCCGGCGAGCAGGAAGACGATGCCAGTGAGCAAGCGCGTGACGGCCGTCACGAACATCGGCAATTGCTGCGGGTCGCCGAGAGTCATGCCCAGTTGGGCGTCGAGCTGGGTGAGCACGAGCGCGACCGTGAGACCCGTGAACGTCGCGGTCAGGACGAACGCGGCTGCCTGCAGCAGCAGCGAGAGCCGTCCGCTCTCCTGGTAGCGCGCGATGGTCAGCAATGCGAGACCGGCGGCCGCGAGCATCGTGAGCGAGGTAAACGCCACGTCCAGTGTCCGGTCGCGGATCACCAGTCGCATGTTGTCGTCCGCGGCCAGAACGAGGGTGACGGCGGTCATCAGCGCCGTGGCGCCGACCAGCACGAGGTCAAAGCGCCGCGGACGCAGCCCGTCCAGGGCGCCGCTCTCAGGACCCATGCGCCGGATGATAGCTACCTCCGTCGACCGGCCTGGGCGACCCGGAGGTCGGCCGAGTGCGCGCGGGTGGGACGGACCCCACATGTCGACCCGTCCGGAGGGAGGGCCGGCGCAACAGCCGGAAGGCCCGCGCAACAGAAAGAGCCGGACCGCGCCCCAGCGGGTCCGGCTCTCTTGGCTCATCACCAGACCCAGCCGTGAAGGGTCGGAATGAGTTCGGGAGTATCGCTTCAGGTCTTCGGCGTTCCGATGACATCCATAGAATGCCCGACGGCCCGACGGTTCGACATCCGTAGCGGTACGGATGCGGGTACGGAGCGTGGCCTCGGTACCCGGGATCGACTGCGTGCTTCCGCCTTGTCCACGATGAGGGCGACACCTGTTCGACCGCCTCAGACGGTGTCGCGTCGACCGGCTACCCTTGCTCCGTGACCGACCCTGCGGCGAATGACCCGTCCGCGCCGCCTGGGTCCGTCCACGAGAGAGTCGAAGCCGCCGACAGTGGCAGCCCCCGGGATGTCGTGCGCGCAGCGACGTCAGCGCTCCAGGTGGCACCGGCGTGGCAGGTGTGGGGCGCGCTCCTCATCGTCTATGTGGTCTGGGGCTCGACCTACCTGGGCATCCGCATCGTGGTCGAGAGCATGCCCCCGATGTTCACCATCGGCATCCGGTTCGCCGCCGCCGCGCTGATCATGGGTGTCATCCTGATGGTCCGCCACGGCCCTGCCGTCCTGCGTGTGTCTCGGTCCCAGTTGCTGGGCGCGATGCTCATCGGCGGCCTGTTGCTGGGCCTTGGCAACGGCGGCGTCGTACTCGGCGAGCGGGACGTCCCGTCCGGGCTCGCGGCGCTCATCGTGGGTGTCGTGCCACTTGTGGTGCTCATCATCCGACGCTCCATGGGTGAACGCATCGACCGCATCCAGGTCGTTGGCGTCACGGGGGGCCTCCTGGGCCTCGTGATCCTGATCGCGCCACTCGGCCTGAGCGGTGCGGTCAAGCCGCTCGGACTCGGGCTGCTCCTCGCGTCCACGGTGGCCTGGTCGTACGGCAGCGTGTTGTCCCGGCGCGTTCGGTTGCCACGGGACCCGTTCGTGAGCACGTTCTACCAATTCCTCGCGGGCTGCCTGTTCGGATTCGCCATCGCAGTGGTGACCGGCGAGACGGCCCAGCTCGACCCGGGCACGTGGTCGATCCGGTCGATCATCGCGCTCGCCTACCTCGTCATCTTCGGCTCACTGATCGCGTTCTCCGCGTTCACATGGCTGCTGCAGCACGCGCCCGTGACGCGCATCACCACATACGCGTACGTCAATCCGGTGGTGGCGGTGGCCCTCGGCTTCTTCGTGCTGGGTGAGGCCATCACGCCACCGATGCTCGTGGGCGCCGTCCTCATCCTCTCGTCGGTGGCCATCATCGTGCGGCTCCAGCGTCCTCCGCGACCGGTGCCCGAGGTCAGTTGAGGCTGGCACGCGGCTGACGGCGTGGCTGCGCCGTATCGGAGTCTGCACCCGGCTGACGGCGGCGGCACACGGCTGACGGCGTGGGTGCGCGGTTGATCGATCGTCTGGGTATCGAACGGGCGGAGGA
>JBBSOS010000159.1:0-6397 GCA_038259505.1 Candidatus Limnocylindrales bacterium
CAAGCACGTTGGCATCCCGTGGGAGCTGGGGCTCGCGGAGGTCCATCAGGTCCTGATGCGCAACGACCTGCGGGATCGTGTCGCGTTGCGCACGGACGGCGGCCTGATGACCGGCCGTGATGTCGTCGTCGCTGCCCTCCTCGGTGCAGAGGAGTTCGGGTTCGGGACCGCGGGTCTCATCGCCCTCGGCTGTGACATGGCGCGCCAGTGCCACCTCGACACGTGCCCCACCGGCATCGCCACCCAGCGCGAGGACCTCCGAGCCAAGTTCACGGGCACACCCGAGGACGTGGTGCGCTACTTCACGGCCATCGCCGAGGATGTCCGCTCGGAACTGTCCCGCCTCGGCGCGGGGAGCCTCGCGGAGGTCGTGGGCGACAACAGCCGGCTCCGACCGGCTGCCCATCGACCGCACACGTTCGACCTGGAGCGACTGGTCAGCGCGCCGGGGTGGACCCCGAGCGTGGAGCGGCGAGCCGATCCGCGTCGTGCCCGGGTCGAGGTGGAACGCGAGCCTGCTTCTCCTGCCGAGGCACGGCTGGCCGCCTCGTACATCCATCTGCCCGCGGTCGGGCGCGATCCGCAGGTGACGACGCTCGAGCATCCCGTGGGCGACCATGATCCGGATCCGCTGGGCATCGCGGCCACCATCACCACCGCGGAGCGATCGTTCGGTGCCCACACCTCCGGCCTCATCGAGCGTGCCAAGGTCCGGCGGCCGGTGCGCTGGCGGCTGGCCGGGGCTGCCGGCCAGAGCTTCGGTGCGTTCTCCAGTCAGGACGTCTCTCTGGAGCTGGTCGGCCAGGCCAATGACTATGTCGGCAAGGGTCTGTCGGGCGGCAGGGTGGTGGTCCGGCCGGACGATGCACTTCGCGAGCGTGCGGCGGACCTCGCCATCGCTGGCAATGCCTGCCTGTACGGCGCGACCGGTGGTCGGATCCACCTGGTGGGCCGGGCGGGCATCCGCTTCGCGGTCCGCAACAGCGGCGCCACGGCCGTGGTGGAAGGCGTGGGCGCCCATGGCTGCGAATACATGACCGGCGGGGTCGTGGTCATCCTCGGCACGGTCGGTCCCAATCTCGGCGCCGGCATGACCGGCGGCCGTGCCTATCTCTGGGACCCGACCGGCACCAGCATCGCAGCCGCTGACGAAAGTTCCGTGCGCTGGACACGCCTTGGTTCGGTGGTCGGCGAGCGCCCCGACGGCGCGGAGCGCGCTGCCGAACTTCGGACGCTGCTCGAAGAGCATCGCGCGGCCGGCTCCGATCGGGCCCGTTCTCTGTTGGCGCGTCCTGGGCGACTGGGTGACGAGATGTGGCTCATCGAGCCAGTCGGGATGCTCATCCCGGTGCCGGTCACTGCGGATGCCGCCAATGGCAGCGTCGGTGAGGGAGTCGTGTCCGCGGGCTGAGATACCCGCGCTGGCCGCCTGACGCCGGGCTGCCAAATGGACACGAAGCGACACATACGGCACGTCCCGCAGCAGCATATGCTGACCGCCTTGCCACACGGAGGGACGGATGCGTTTGCTGGGTTGGTTGGCGACGGTGCTGGGTGTCGTTGGAGTGGTCGGGTGTCTGGTCGTCGCGGTCGGTGTCTGGGTCGTCCGGCCGCCGATCATGGACAAGGCGCACGAGATCATCGTCATCGGTACCGACGGACTCGATCGCGCGGATGAGCTGGCCGTCGTGGCTGGCGAACGGCTGACCACGGTCGACAGCCGCCTGACCACGGTCATCGGCACCCTCGACAGCGTGGCCGGTTCGCCCCTCGTGGACACCGCGGTCGGCAACGCCATCCGGGATGCCGTCTCGGGCGTGGTCAGCGGGCCGTACCCCGAGTTGCGCACGAGCGTGTCGGGCCTCCGACAACGGCTCGACACGCTCGCCGACGTCGTCACGCGCCTCGACTCGGCCATCCCGGGTATCACCCTGCCCGGGGTCGTGACCGGCGCCGTCGACGACATCGACGACCGCCTCACGCAACTGGACGACACCGTGACCTCCATCGACGCGATCGCCGGCAACGGCGTGACCACCAGCCAGCAGGTCCAGCAGTTGTCGACCGCGGTGAGCGACATCCAGGGCGTGGTCCAGGCCGTGATCCCGGCCCTGGGTGTCGCCCGCACGCAGATCGCGGACGCTTCTGCCGGCCTCGACCGGGCACGCGGCAGCGTCGATGACACCGTGACCATCAGCGCCGGGGTCATCAGCATCGTGTTCGTGTATCTGGCGCTCCTCAACGTGCTGCTGTACCAGCAGGGCCGGCGCTGGCTTGCCCGGGAGGGTTGACCCAACGTCACGGCCGGGGAGGTTGGAGCGGACGTTACGACACCGGCGTCGCGGGGCGGCGTGGCGACGTCTGGCCGGGACCTGTACCACTCTGGCCGTCGTGGCGTCGGCACTGACCGGAGCCGTGGCGATGACGCCGGCCGCGGCGCGCGGCCCGGTGAGCGGCGACCGGCCCTGGATCATGGTCGACGACGATGGTCGGGCCGCACCTGATGACTGCGGATCACGGACCCGCACGTATCGGCGCATCCAGGATGCACTCGACGCAGCTCGTTCCGGCGACCGGATCAGCGTGTGTCCGGGTCGCTACCCGGAATCGCTGCGTATCGGGCCGCGCGCGACCGATGTCTACCTGGCGACCGAGGTCTCGTTCGAGGCGGTGCTGGTACCGCCACCCACCGCGACCCGGCCCGGGGTCGACATCCATGACGTGTCCCGGTTCGAGATACGGGGCTTCCGCATCCGACCCGCGGGTGCCGTGGGTCCGGTGACCATCGGCAGCATCACCATCCCCGGCACCCGTGTCTGCTCCCCGGCGCCCGCGGCGGTGCACATCCGGGATGCCCACGACGTCACCATCCGCGGCGATCGGATCGGGTCCGACCCAGCCTGCGGCTACCGCGTCGGCATCGAGGCCGTCGACGCGAGCGTGGATGTGAGCGTGGCCCAGGTGACTGACTTCCTGGCACGCGGGGTCGCGGCCGGTCCGGGGACCGATATCGATATCGACCACAGTGATATCCGGTTCCTGCACCGTGACCGACCGGCGGCACTCCCCGGGTCGGTGCTGGACCCGGAGGCCACGGGCATCGCGATCGAGGGCGCCGATGCGGCCCGGATCCAGACCGTGAGCGTGTTCACGCGCGTGCCCGAACGCCCGACCGACCTCGTGGTCCTGCTGTGGGCGGGCATCTCCATCAGCGATGCCCATGGACCCGTGAGCATCCGCCACAGCGTCATCACCCGGGCGTGGCGTGCCGGCATCCGCGTGGTCCGCTCGGGCGGCCTGAGCATCCTCAACACGCTGGTGCGTCGGACGTACGGTGACGGGATCGTGCTGGATGAGCTATCGGGAGCACGCATCGTCGGCGACGACACGGACCGCAGCGTGACCGGCATCCGGCTCGGCCCGGCCAGTCGGGACGTGCTCGTGGACCACCTGCGGGCGACCCGGAGCGCGGTCATCGACTGTGTCGATGCGTCGACGGGAGCCGGCACCGCGGGGACCGCCAATCAGTGGCGGAACGCCACCGGCCGGTCCTCCGAACCAGATGGCATCTGCCTCGCACCCTGATGACTCGGAGATGGCGCCGTCAGGGGCTGCGCCCTCGGCCGCTGGAGGTCAGCTCAGGATCCCGCCCATGAGGTTGGGCGCCAGCCAGCGCGCCGCCTCGTCGGGCGACCAGCCCTTGCGGCGGGCGTAGTCACTCAGCTGATCCCGGTCGATGCGACCGAGCCCGAAGTAGCGGGCCTCCGGGTGCCAGAAGTAGTAGCCACTCACGGACGCGCCGGGCAGCATCGCCATGGACTCGGTGAGCGTGATGCCCGCCCCGCGCTCGGCGTCCAGCAGCTCGAAGATGGTGCGCTTCTCGGTGTGGTCGGGGCACGATGGGTACCCCGGAGCAGGCCGGATGCCCTGGTATCGCTCGGCGATGAGCGCGTCGTTGTCGAGCGCCTCGTCCAGGGCGTACCCCCAGAGGTCGCGCCGGACCCGCTCGTGGAGCAGCTCCGCGAACGCTTCTGCCAGCCGATCCGCGAGCGCGGCCGCCATGATCGAGCCGTAGTCGTCGTTGTCGGCAAGGAAGCTCGCCCGCAGATCCTCGAGGCCGATGCCCGCGGTCACCGCGAACAGGCCGATGTGGTCGGCGACACCGGACCCCACCGGCGCCGTGTAGTCCGAGAGGGCCACGTCCGGCCGCGCCTTGGTCTTGGCCATCTGCTGTCGCAGCGTGTGCAGCCGCGTGACGATGGCGTCCCGGCGCTCGTCCGCATAGACCTCGATGTCATCGTCCTCGGTCGATGCCGCTGGCCAGAACCCGACGGCGGCGTTCGCGCGCAGCAGCCGCTCATCGACGATCCGCTGGAGCAGCCGCTGGGCGTCCCGGAACAGATCGGTCGCCGCGGCACCCACCACCGGGTCAGCCAGGATCCGCGGGTACTGACCCGACAGCTCCCAGGTGGTGAAGAAGGGGCCCCAGTCGATGCGCTCCACGAGCTCCTCGAGGGGCTGGTCCAGGATGGCCCGGGCGCCCAGGAAGCTGGGGGCAGGCGGCGTCGTGGCGGACCAGTCGATGCGCAGCCGCCGCTCACGTGCCTGGGCCAGGGTCAGGCGGGCCTCGTGGCGATCGCGACCCTCATGCGCCGCTCGCACCGACGCGTACTCCTCGCGGGTCCGGGTGACGTACCCGTCGTGTTGCGCCGGGTCGAGCAGCGCGCGCGCCACGCCCACGGCGCGTGACGCGTCCACGACGTGGATGACCGGGCCGCTATAGGCGGGTTCGATGCGGACTGCGGTGTGCGCCCTCGATGTCGTGGCGCCGCCGATGAGCAGGGGCACCTCGAAGCCCGCCCGCTCCATCTCCGTGGCGACGGTGCGCATCTCCTCGAGCGATGGGGTGATGAGCCCGGACAGGCCGACGAGATCCGCACCGACATCCTTCGCAGTCTCGAGGATGCGCGTCCAGGGCACCATGACCCCCAGGTCGATGATCTCGTAGTCGTTGCAGCCGAGCACGACACCCACGATGTTCTTGCCGATGTCGTGGACGTCTCCCTTGACGGTGGCCATGACGATGCGACCCGCTGTCTTGCGGGCCGCCCCGGGGTCGGCGCCACCATCGGCACCCATGCGTGCTGTCCGCTCGGCCTCGATGTACGGGATGAGGTGCGCGACCGCCTGCTTCATGACCCGGGCGCTCTTGACCACCTGGGGCAGGAACATGCGCCCGGCGCCGAACAGGTCGCCGACCACGTTCATGCCCGCCATGAGGGGCCCTTCGATGACCTCGATAGGTCGATCGGCCAGCAGGCGCGCCTCCTCCGTGTCGGCGATGACGAAGTCAGCGATGCCTTCCACGAGGGCGTGCCGGAGCCGCTCGTCGACGGTCCCGTCACGCCACGACAGGTCCGGCCCGCTGCCCCCGGAGACCTTCTCGCGGATGGTGTCGGCGACCTCCAGCATCCGCTCCGTGGCATCGGGGCGGCGGTTCAGCACCAGGTCCTCGACGCGTGTCCGCAGGTCCGGGTCGAGGTCGTCCACGACGGGCAGCGCCCCGGCATTCACGATGCCCATGTCCATGCCGGCCTCGATGGCGCGCACCAGGAACACGGCGTGGATGGCCTCCCGCACGGGGTCGTTGCCCCGGAACGAGAACGAGACGTTCGAGACCCCGCCACTGATGAGCACGCCCGGCAGCTCCGCCTTGATGCTCCGGGTGGCCTCGATGTACGAGACCGCGTACCCGTTGTGCTCCTCGATGCCGGTACCGATGGCAAACACGTTCGGATCGAGGATGATGTCCTCGGACTCGAAGCCAGCCTGCTCGGTGAGCAGGCCATGGACGCGGTGGGCGATCGCCACGCGCTGCTCCACCGTCTCGGCCTGGCCCCCCTCGTCGAATGCCATGACCACGACCGCGGCGCCATACCGACGGGCCAGGCGGGCCTGGCGCAGGAACTCGGTCTCGCCCTCCTTGAGCGACAGCGAGTTGACGATGGAGCGGCCCTGGACGCACTTGAGGCCGGCCTCGATGACCGACCATCGGGACGAGTCGATCATCACCGGCACGCGACTGATGTCGGGCTCCGCCGCAGTGAGGTTGAGGAAGCGCGCCATCGCTGCTTCCGAGTCGAGCAGGGCTTCGTCCATGTTGACGTCGATGACCTGGGCGCCGTTGTCGACCTGCTGGCGCGCCACCTCCACCGCCGTCTCGTACCGGCCATCGGTGACCAGGCTCGCGAAGCGCCGCGAACCGGTGACGTTCGTCCGTTCGCCGATATTCACGAACAGGGACTCGGGTGTGATGGTCAGCGGTTCGAGACCCGAGAGGCGGGTGGCCCGCGGCAGACTGGGCACGGGGCGGGGTGCCCGACCAGTGGCGGCCGCC
>JBBSOS010000160.1:0-6393 GCA_038259505.1 Candidatus Limnocylindrales bacterium
GCGCCCTCGGCGAGGGCCGACGCGACCTCCCCCGACACGGCCCCATGCTCCTCGATGAGCGGCTCCGGAACGTCGACCAGTCGGCGTTTGAGCGCGTCGCTGTAGACAACGCCACCGCCCACATACCAGGTGCTCGATCCGCTGATCTCGGTCAGGACGTGGCCGATGAGCCCACCCGTGCAGGACTCCGCGGTCGACACCGTTGCCCCGAGGTCACCCAGACGCCGACCAACGAGTGCCGCGATACGGAGCAGCTCATCCATCGACAGGTTCGCGTTCTCGCTCACTGGATCCGCTGCGGCGCCTTACCCTTCTCCATGCGCCAGACACTTCGGTCCGCGCGGGGACCAAGCACCGAGGCAGCCCCGCCCTGCACGCCGACGAGTGTGGACTTCTCGACCCCGGTGTTGACGACCACGCTCTGGCGCGCGACCACGACCCTCCGCTCGCCGTTCGACATGATGGTCCCGTTGCCGACACGCTTGCCGTCGACCCAGACCTCGATCCACGCGCGACCCTTGGGCGTCGCGCCGACCTCGACGGCAAAGCCCTTGTAGTCCACGGCCACCTGGCGTGCCTGGGTCGTGCTGGCCAACTGGTCCGTGGCCACGGTGGCGACCTGGATGCTCCACGTGCCGGGCGCGAGCACGAGGTCGCCACTGAAGCTGCCACGCCTGGTATCGAGGCGCAGGTCTGCGGGTGTGGCGGGGGCCTTGCCGGAACCTGCCCACACCGCCGTGGCTCGAACCTGGGCCGCGTCCGAGGATCCCTTCACGGTGACCGTGGGATCGCCGAGCTTAGCGCCATCCGCGGGCGCGTCGATGGTGAGCGTCGCCTGCCCCGCCACGATCACCGCAGGCACGGCCGATGACACCGGGCCGGTCGCGTCGGGAACCGCGGAAGCCGGCGGCGCGACCACGAAGCCGGTAGGTGCGGGTGTCGGGATGGGGGTCGGGGATGCGGGCACCGCCACCGCGATGATGACCGGGACGCTGGACGACTCCCGACCCGTCTCGGGATCCCGGGCTGTCAGCGTGAACTGGTTGCTGCCCTTCTGGACGGGCAGCACCATGGACCAGCGACCATCGGTCCCGCCGTCGGCAGACTGGACCAGAGTGCCGGCCGGGTCGAGCGCCTTGACCGTGGCGTGCGGGGCACTGTTGCCCCACAACTGGTAGTTGGTCTGATCGCCGGCCACGGTGACCAGCGACGGCCCGTCGAGCCGCAGCTCAGGAACCTGCGAGAACCGGAACAGCTGCATGCCGACATAGCCCACGAACAGCACCACGATAACGGCAAGTGCCGCGCCAACGACCATGCCGGGCGTGAACGTGAGGCCGCGGCGCGGATCGGTGAGCGGCTGGGGCGGCGGCGCCATGGCGGGACCCGTGGAGTGCTGCACCGGGTCCTGCTCGTCATGCCAGCGATCGAGGATCTCAGTCGCGTCAAGTCCCAGGTAGAGCGCGTAGTTGCGCAGGAATCCCCGGGTGTAGACAGCGCCTGGCAACTCGGCGTAGTCGCCATCCTCGAGTGCCGACAGATGGCGGGCCCGGATCTTGGTATCACGCTCCGCGCGATATAGATCCACGCCCTTCTTCTCGCGCGCCGCGTGCAGCAGGTCGCCGACCGACGGCGCGAGCGTCGCGTCGATGGGCGCGCGCTCTCCCCGGAGGCGGCGGCCAACGCGGATCTGCTGGCGGGCGGTCATCGCTTCCGGTGGTCCCCTGTCCTGCTGCTGAAGCCGCCGGTGCCTGGGGGCGACGGCGGAAGACAAGGATACGACGTCACGCCAGTCCCGACCGTAGGTAGTCCTGGGGAGTGAGGTGAGCAGATAGGTGGTGCCTGGATGCACCGGTCACTGGCCAGCGCTCCCAGGCGCGGCGAGCGGTCCGCGTCCAGCACAGCCGCACGGGGGAGCCATCCGCGACCAGCATTGGCCCAGGGCCGTGACCAGCCCCTCAGGGTGCGTCGACGTCCTCGGTGCTTCGGATCCAGTTCTCCGGACCATAGACCTGGCGGGGCGTGGCCGGATTGCGCGGATCCTGGGGACCCACGATGCCGACCCGCTCGAGCTCGTCCATGAGCCGGCTCGCGCGGTTGAAACCCACCTTGAGCTTGGTCTGCATCATCGACGTGCTCGCCTTGCCGGTGAGCATCACCAGCTCCGCCGCACGCGGAGTCAGTTCGTCCTCGGCCAGCTTGGCCAGCCAGCCGAACTCGCCGCCGCCATCCTCGGCATCCTCTGCGGTACCCGCAAGGACCTCGGGGTCGTAGGTCGGCGTGGGCTCCTGGGTGCGCCAGAAGTCGCACACCGCGTGGACCTCCGCGTCCGACAGGAAGACACCCTGGAGGCGCACTGGTCGAGGCAGGTCCGATGGCTGGTACAGCATGTCGCCCCGTCCGATGAGGTCTTCTGCCCCAGGTTGGTCAAGCACCGTCCGACTGTCCACGTTGGACGCCATCGCGAACGCGATCCGGCTGGGCACGTTCGCCTTGATGAGGCCCGTGACCACGTTGACGCTCGGACGCTGCGTCGCCAGCACCAGGTGGATACCGACCGCGCGGGCCTTCTGGGCCAACTTGACGATGGGATCCTCGACCTTGCGACCCTCGCGCATCATCAGGTCGGCGAGCTCATCGATGACCAGCACCAGGTACGGCAGGCGCTCGTCCTCGGCGACACGGACGCTCGCGTTGTAGGCCGCCAGGTTGCGCTCCCCTTTGGCGGCGAGCAGCTTGTAGCGGTCCTCCATCTGGCCGACCGCCCAGGTCAGTGCGGCGCGCGCCTGGTTCGGCTCCATGATCACGGGAGCCTTCAGGTGCGGCAGGTCGGCATACGCTGCCAGCTCGACGCGCTTGAGATCCACGAGCACCAGCTCGACCTCCTGGGGCGTGGCGCGCATCAGCAGGCTGGTGATGAGCGCGTTGACGCACACGCTCTTGCCCGACCCGGTGGCGCCCGCGATGAGCAGGTGGGGCATCCGTGCGAGGTCGACCGCGTACGCCTTGCCGGACACGTCGCGACCGAGTGCGAACGTGAGCTTGCTGGTCGCGTGTTCCATCCGGGCGTCTTCGTACAGACGCCGGAACCCGACCGCCTCGGGGGCATGGTTGGGGATCTCGATACCCACCACATCCTTGCCCGGGATGGGCGCCTCGATCCGGATGGAGCGCGCCGCGAGCGCCATGGCCAGGTCATCCGCGAGCCCCTCGATGCGCGACAGCTTCACGCGCACATCCGGCTTGACCTCGTACTGGGTGACGACCGGCCCGCTGTTGACACCGACCACCTGGGCCGGTATCTGGAAGCTGCGCAGCTTCTCCTCGATGATCCGCCGGTTCTGGCTGTGATCGACGCTGCCGCCGTTGCTGGGCGCCGCGCCGAGGTCCAGGATGTCGACCTGCGGCATCACCCATACCCGCGGTGGCCTGGGTGGCAGGTCCGCATCCGCGGCATCGGCGGACGGCGTTCCCGTCGTCGGGGGCGGGACCGGTCGCGACGCGACCTTGGTCACGCTATCGGGAGCACCACCGGCCCAGACCGTCTGGCTGAGTGGTGCCGGGCTGGGCGTGGGTGTCGGCAAGGGCAACTGCGCGGCATCCTGATGGGCGTCACCGGCCTGTGCCCGGGCGCGGCCGCGAGAGGACGGGGGCGGGGCGGCTGGACCCGTGGCAGCGGTGCCTGGCGCGGCCTGGTCGTCGGTCGGGCCGGGGACGCGCGTGCGGGCCGCATTGACCGTCGCGACCACGGTCGCACTCGCCGCACTCGCGATCGCCTGACCGCCGGTGGACACTGGCTGGAGCAGTGCCCGCAGGGTGAGCCCGAACATGAGCAGCAGACCGACGACCACGATGCCCACGAGGACCAGGAACGCGCCGGGCGGTCCGACCAGGTCGCTCAGACCGCTGGACAGCGTCTGGCCGATGCTGCCCCCGCCGGCACTCAGGTCAGCCGGCGTGGATCCCTTGCCCGACAGCAGGTGGATGAGCCCCTCTCCCGCCAGGAACACCAGCAGGCCACCGATGGCCATGACCCCCCAGCCACTGTGCACGGTCGCCGATCGTTCGACCATCACCCCGGCGACGATGAGCAGCACCCCCAGCAGCCAGGCACCCTGGCCGAACGACGGGCGCAGCACATCGGTCACGAACCGACCGAACAACCCCTGCCCCCCCAGGAACAGCGCCAACAGCGTGACGCCGCCCACGACCAGGAGCGCGATACCGAGGATGGAGCGGAAGGTGCCCGGCGCCATGAGCGGTGGCCGGACGGTCTTCGGCGCAGCACCGTTCGAGGTGCGGCTCCGGCCGCGGCCCGTGCTCGGGCGTCCGTTCGGCGGGCGCGTCGGACTGCTGCCACCACCTTTCCGGCTGCCTGAGGCGCTCGAGCGCTTGCCGGTCGTCGCCATCAGACCTCGACCACCACCGGCAGGACCATCGGTCGACGGCGGGTCTGGTCGTACAGGTACTGCGACAGGCTGTCCTTGATCTGCGCCTTGAGCAGCCCGATCTCGCTGTGGCGGTCACCCGGACCGGCGAGGACGTTCGTGACACGCTGCGTGGCGCCCGCGATGAGGGACGGTTCGGGCGTGCCCACGAAGCCGCGGGTGACGATCTCGGGTCGCCCCACGAGGCTGCCGGTCTGCTTGTCGACGGTGACCACGATGAGGAACATGCCGTCACTGGCGAGCGCGCGCCGGTCGCGCAGCACCACGTCGCCGACCTCGCCCACCGACAGTCCGTCCACGAACACGCGTCCTGCCTCGATGGGCGTGCCCCGCCGGACCCGTCCATCGGGCAGGAACTCGATCGGCTGGCCGTTCTCGATGATGAAGATGTTGTCCGCCGACACCCCGCATTCGGCGGCGAGCCGGCCATGCTGGACGAGCATCCGGAACTCGCCGTGGATGGGGATGAAGCTCTTCGGCTTGGTCAGGTTGAGCATCAACTTGAGCTCCTCCTGGCTGGCGTGGCCCGATACGTGGGCGTGTCGGATGGCATGGTAGTAGACATTGGCGCCCACCTTGAACAGGTTGTCGATGGTGCGTGCGACCGATTCCTCGTTGCCCGGGATCGGGCTGGCGCTCACGATGACCGTGTCCCCCGGCACGACCTCCACGAACCGATGGTCCCGGTTCGCCATCCGGGCGAGGCCAGCCATCGGCTCCCCCTGCGACCCCGTGGTCGCGATGCAGATCTCGTTGTCGGGCACATCCTTGAGCCGGTCCTTGGGGACCTGCTGTCCAGGCCCCCAATGGAGATAGCCAAGATCCGACGCGATCCGGGTGTTCTGCTCCATCGACCGGCCGATGACCGCGACCTTGCGGCCGAACTCACCCGCGGCGTCGAACACCTGCTGGATGCGCGCGATGTTGCTCGCGAAGGTCGCCACGATGACGCGACCCTGGAGACCTTCCATGATCCCCCGGAACGCGTCGCCAACGGTCCGTTCGGACGGCGTGTACCCCGGGCTCTCGGCACGGGTCGAGTCCGACAACAGGCACAGCACACCCTCGCTGCCGAGCTGCGCCAGCTCGTAGAAGTCGGTGCCCTTGCCGTCGACGGGCGTCTGGTCGAACTTGAAATCGCCCGTGTGGATGACGTTGCCGAGCGGCGTCCCGATGCAGATCCCCATCGCATCCGGGATGGAGTGGCCGACGCGGAACGCCCGTGCCGAGAACACGCCGAGGTCGACCGTATCACCCGGGTCGAAGGGAAGGACCGGATTGTCGCGAAGCTTGTGCTCCTTGATCTTGGTCCCGAGGAGGCCGCGCGCGAGGGTCGAGGCATAGACCGGGACGCCCGGGAACGAGGGCAATACGTATGGCAGCCCACCGACGTGATCCTCATGGGCGTGGGTGATGAGGAACGCCTTGACCTTGTGTCGGCGTTCCTTGAGGTAGCGGATGTCGGGGATGACGAGGTCGATGCCGAACATCTCCTCGTCCGGGAAGGCGAGCCCACAGTCGACGACGACGATGTCCTCGCCGTATTCGAAGATCATGAGCGCTTTGCCGATCTCGCCCACGCCGCCGAGCGGCAGGATGCGAAGCGGTTCGGTGGATGTCGGAGTGGCGCGATGTGGTCGGGGCATCAGAAGAGTCGCATCTGGTCGGTCTCCACGGGAGGATCGGGTGGGATGGCGTGCAGGTCGATGGTCGCGAGGACCTCGGCGAGGTCATCGGCGGGCACGGTGGATTCCGGCTCCAAGTCCGGATCGGCAGTCATGGGGGCGGCGGGGGGACCGCTGTCCGGCGATATCACGGCCGTGGTGTCACCTGTCGTCGCAGGCGCGGTCGCTGACAGATCGGGCGCCACGAGCGAAGGCTCGGGGGCCGTGCTGCCGGCATCTGTCGGCGCGGGAGCGGGGGTGCCGGCATCCGTCGCCACCGC
>JBBSOS010000161.1:0-6386 GCA_038259505.1 Candidatus Limnocylindrales bacterium
GTCTGGATGTCGTAGACCTCTTCGATGCCCAACTCATCGATCGCGACGATCTCCTCCTCGCGGAGGTTGGGGCACGACTTGAGACCCCGGACCTGGAGCGACTCGAGCAGTCGTGCCTGCTTGTCGCGACCGATGAAGCCGACCAACTCCGCGAATCGCGCACGCTCGCTGCCGATGCCGATGGACACCTCGTGCATGTCGTGGCGATCGTCCCTGGACTCTCGCTTATGCACCCGTCGCGAGAAGATCCCGATCGTGTTCAGGAGCAGTTGGACATCCTCGGTCCACTGTTCACCGACGACGGCGAAGCCGATTCGGCCGGCCTCGTCATGCGCGCCGCGCCGGAGGGTCACGTATCCGTCGGCCTGGAACAGGCTCCTCAGATAGGCGCAGATCTCATCGTAGGAGGCCGTCCACAGCTGTGACGGCACGCGGATATCGACTCCCCGCCTCAGGAGCTGCCAGCGCTCCACGAAGTCGCGCAGGACCTCGCCGTACAGGCGGATCCGCCGCACGACGACCTCCTTCGTGTCGGCGAGACGGACATGACGGTGCAGCCCAGGCAGCGCGATATCGAGGTTCTCGATGACCCAGTCGTATTCGTCGTCGTTGGCGACCTGGAACTCGATCGTCAGCGAGCGATTGGTGCCCTCCTCGTACTGGCCACCGAACCCATCCGCCTGGAGCCAGCCCGCGAGTGCCGCTTCCGCTCGCGCGGTCGCCGTCGACCCGTCCATGAACTCGAACGCGTCCAAGGCGCCGATGGCGTCCGGCGCGGATCCTCCCGGCCGGAATCCCGCGGACGCCCCGACCGCCGCCCCGACCGCGGTGCGGGCAATCACGGCGCTCCGGGCGCGATGGGGATGCAGGTGGAGCCGCATGCCTGGCGCGAGCTCATCCACTCGCAGCCACTCGGGAGCCGTCCGTCGCTCGCGGACCGCGCGCACGACATGGTCCGGGGTCGCCTCGATGAAGTTGCCGTTCCGGAGGCGTACGCGCCAGACGGGCTTCCGGCCATTCGCTTTCACGGCGACGATGCGGGTGATGCCGGACGCGTCGTAGACCTCGCGTCCGATGGCCCCTTCCTGGACCAGTTGACCCATCGGGATCATGCCGTCCGGTGTCGAGACCAGGGCGCGGTAGGGCTGACAGGCGCTGCACTGAGGCCGCTCTTCGACACCGACGTTGAACCAGACTGGGCTGTTGAAGGCCATTTTCTGGTGCACGAGCAGATGCGTCAGTTCTGCCTTGAAGGCCTGGAGGTCCTCATCCGTGGCGAAGTAGTGCTGCGTGGCTGCCCATGACGTGATGGTGTTGACGACGCGGTCGATGAGTTGCTTGACGCTCTTCTCGCGGCCGGGCGTGCCGATGTGGCCCCGGAAGTACTTGCTCACGACGACGTTCGTGGCCAACTGGCTCCAGAACGAGGGGACCTCCACGTCCGTCTGCTCGAACACGGTCTTGCCCGACTCGTTGGCGATGTTCGCGGTGCGCATCTCCCAGGTGATCTCATCGTAGGGATGGACACCAGGGGTGGTCCAGCGACGCTCGAAGGTCAGGCCCTTGGTGCCGGCGCCAGTGAAGCGGAACGCGCTGTCGACAACGGGGTCCTGGAGGTGCCCCGATGGACCGTGAGTCACAGGTGTGTCGCCGAGCGGACCGGAGCGCGCGATCGTCGACTGCCCCGGCGCGATCCCCGACTCGATGACCTGGCTCATCCCTGTTCCTCCGTGACGACGGTTCCCTCTCGACCCCTCCCAGGGCCCCGACCACGGCCATCCGTGGCGTGTCGCAGACGCTCAACAGTACGCTGGCCATCTGGGCATGTCAATATCGGAACCACAACATATGGGGGTCCACGACGGCCGCTTGGTACTACATGTGGGGCCGCAGTCCGATGACAAGCCGACAGAGCCCGGTCCATGTGGATGACCTCGTGGAACGCTCGTGGACGCCCTGTGGACGACATGATATCGAACGTGCGTTCGATATATGTCAGGTATGCCGGGATGTGCTCAGGCCGATCGCACCGGTCGGATCGCCGCCCCCGTCGATCGATCGTCTCGGAGTCGAACGGGCGGAGAACGGAGCGGTGGTCGTCACTCATGGGCGCTCCGGTCGCCGATATCCGACGGATCGACGCACGGTTGCGGCAATCGGACGGGGGAGTTCGTTTCCGGGCGGCCGCCAGCCGGCGGTCGACCGGTTCCTCCGCCAGTTTGATCACCCAGCTCGGGTCCGACACGCGGCGGCCCCGGGCATCCCCCGCCACGAACACGGGTCCGCCGACTCGCGCCCGAAGCTCGGTGGTCAGCTCAAGTGTGGTGCTCATGGTGCGGTCGCTCCTCGTGGCACGTGTAGATCATCGGCTACGTCGACAGGATCGGCGACGGACGCGATCGCGGCCCGTACCATGCGACCGATGCACTATCGACTCGCGTCAGGGCTCATCCACGGCTTGGCGACCATTTCCGTCGCCACACTGAGCGCGCTCTTGTTCGGAGTCCCGGCGGTCGCACAGGTCCCGTCGGCCGCCCAGGCCCCCGCGGCCAGTCAGCGGGATGCGAGCGGCGCGCCCGATGGTTTCGGACCGCTGCCTAGTCCGCCGAAGGAAGAGCCGTGCGCGAAGGACATGGCTGCGGGCTTCGAGTGCATCACGCTGATCCTGCCCCTCGATCATTTCAGCGACACCGGCCAGACCACCCAGGTCACGTTCGCCCTCAAGCGACACACCGCCAAGGGCCCCGGCAAAGGGGTGTTCGTGACCGCGACCGGTGGTCCGGGCACCTCCGGGATCCAGTCGGCCGTGAGCTATCGCAACAGCTTCGCGAAGTCCGTCCAGCGCGACTACGACGTGGTCTTCTTCGACCAGCGTGGCGCTCACCTGTCGGGTGACCTGACCTGCGCGGATGCGGCCGCGGCCTTCTACCGTTCCACGGCATCGCCGGCCGACTCGACCGCCACCACGGGCCTCGGCGCCGACGCGCGGACGTTCGTGGAGGCCTGCATCAGCGAGTCGAAGGTGGACCCGACGCGACTGCCGTACTACTCGACGAGCCAGGCGGCCGAGGATCTCGAGGCGTTCCGTGCGGTCCTCGGCGCCGACCGGATCCAGCTCTACGGGGAAAGCTACGGCACGCAACTCGCCCAGGTCTACGCGGCTGCACATCCCGACCACGTCGCGGGCCTGTTCCTCGACGGTCCGGTCGATCTCAGCAGATCATTGATGGATTTCTACGACGAGCAGGCGACCGCCTTCCAGCACACCCTAGAAGGGACGCTGCTCGATTGCGCCACCCAGCAGGCCTGTACCCGAGATGTCGAAGGCGCCGACGCGCTGACCGCCTGGGCGACGCTTCGCGCCCAGCTCGACGCAGCCCCGCAGCGATTCGCGTTCCACGCCCTCACGGGCATCGAGCAGTTGCGCGAGTTCAGCGCCACGGACCTGACCAATGCCACGTCCGGGTTCCTGTACAGCGAGCACGACCGGATGCTGCTGCAACGGGCACTCGCGGCCGCCTCCCAAGGCGACCTCTGGTACCTGTCCCGGCTGCTGTACAGCGGCCTCGACCTCGACCCGGAGTCGCAGCAGGCCATGGCCGATCCGAGTTATTCCGACGGGCTGTACTACGCGGTCGAATGTCAGGACTATGGACTCCCTGGCGCGACCGCGGAGGCTCGGGCCACGACCTATCTGGCGGCAGGGCGCGCGCTGGGGATGGAGACGGCGACCCTGGGTGACGTGTTCTACGGTGACCTGCCCTGCGCCTATTGGCCCGCCCAACCTGCCACGACGGCGCGCCCGCCGTCGCTGCGCAACGTGCCGTACCCGGTGTTCGTGCTGGGTGCGACACTCGACCCCGCCACACCATGGGGCAACGCCGAGCGGATCGCCGCGGCAGTTCCCGACCAGAGCTACCTCATCGTCAAACCGGGTGGCCCGCACGTCATCTTCGGCCGCGGCGAGGCGTGCCCCGATGACATCGTCACCGCGTTCCTCGAGCGTGGCCGACTGCCCGCGTCGCGACGAACGGTCTGTCCCGGAGACGTCGCCGACGACTACGTGCCGCTGCCGCCGCTCATCTCCACGGGCTACCCGTCGACCAAGGCCGCGCTCGCGTCGGCCGATCACGAGATCACCAACGCGGTCGACTACTGGTACTGGGACGGCGAGGAGCCGCTCTCGACGGGCTGTCGCTTCGGCGGCTCCATCACGTACACGCCCGCCAGGCACGGCTCGGAGTTGCGGCTCGATGGATGCTCCTGGTCGGCTGGCCTGGGGCTGACCGGGACCGGCTTCATCAACGATGACGCCGGGACACTCTCGCTCAAGGTCGCCCAGTCGGGTGTCGGGGGTCCGACCGTGCGATACCAGCGACGGGGCTCGGGCAAGATCACCGTCAAGGGCGACCTGGCCATGTTCCAAGGCCAGTAGGAGCGTCACGATGGCGGGCTGGGTGGTGGTGGTGGGGTCGATCAACGTGGACCTCACGGTCCAGGTCTCGAGGCTGCCGCGCCCAGGTGAGACGGTGGTCAACGGCACGCTCACGCGATCTGGCGGCGGCAAGAGCGCCAACCAGGCGTGTGCCGCGGCCAGGTTCGGGGCCACGACCCGGTTCGTCGGCGCGGTCGGGGACGACGCCATGGCCGATGAGGCTCTCGACAGCATCGCGGCGGCCGGTATCGATGTGTCACGGTGTATCCGACTCGCGGGCACGCCGACCGCCGTGGCGCTCATCATGGTCGACGTCGCGGGCGAGAACCAGATCGCGGTCGCGTCCGGTGCCAACGGAGTACTCGATGGCGCCGCGGTGGCGGCGGCGCTGACCGATCTGGAGCCGCCGCCCGGCAGTGCCTTGTTGCTGGCCCTTGAGGTCTCCGATCCGGTCGTGGTCGCCGCCGCACAGTGGGCTGCGGCCCGAGGCATGACCATCGTGGTCGATCCGGCCCCCGCCCGACCGTTGCCGCCCGAGCTGCTGGCGACCCATCCCATCGTCAAGCCCAATCAGACCGAAGCCTTTCAGTTGACCGGTGAGCGCACGGCGCAGGCCGCCGCTGCGGCACTCCACGCCCGGACCGGGGCCCCGGTCATCGTGACCTTGGGCGCGGGCGGCGCGATGCTGTTCGACCCTGGGCACGGCGGGCCTGATCATCTGCCGTCGCCGAGGGTGGAGACCATTGATGCCACGGGTGCCGGTGACGCCCTGACGGGCATCCTGGCCGCGTGTCTCGCATCGGGGGCACCAGTGCGCGCGGCGCTGTCGTGGGCGGTCACGGGGGCAGCACTGTCGACCCTGGGGAATGGTGCCCGCGGCGCGCTCCCGACCAGGCCCGAGGTCGGCCTGCTCATGGGCATGGTCACCGGCTGAGGACTGCCGACGACGGCCGCCAGAAAGAGGCCGCCGCGACGAAGGCCGCCGCGACGAATCAGCTGCCCACCTCTCGACCTACAGCCCGCTGTAGCTGTGCAGTCCCGAGAAGTACAGGTTGCCGAAGTAGGTGAACAGCACCGCCACGAAGCCGATGACCAGGATGAGCGCCGCGGGCCGCCCCGACCAGCCTCGCAGGTTGCGGGCGTGCAGGTAGACCGCATAGATGAGCCATGTCACGAGCGCGGCCGTCTCCTTGGGGTCCCAGCCCCAGTAGCGTCCCCATGCGATGGACGCCCAGTAGCTGCCCAGGATGATGAGCGCCGCGAAGATCGGGAACCCGATGATGACCGCCCGGTAGGCCACCTCGTCGAGCACCTTGTGCGACGGCAGCCACGCGAACCGGTCATCCTGGCCCTGTGCCAGGTAGCCCAGCGCGGCCGCGAAGCTGACCGCGAAGATGCCATAGCTGACCATCGCCATCGAGACGTGGATGGTCAGCAGGGGTGCGTTTGCCAGTGCCGGCACCAGGGGCTCGATGGTCGACGGCAGCGTCGCCGCGTAGCCCACCAGGAACAGGGCGACACCCAGTGGCACGAACGCGATCGAGCGGATCTGGTAGCGCCGGGCGAGGAACAGGTAGCCCAGCAGGATGCCGGTCGCGAACGCGATCGAGAACTCGTACATGTTGCCCCAGGGTCCCCGGCCCACGATGTAGCCACGGATCAGGAGCGACAGGGCGAAGCAGATGAAGGTCAGCCACGTGAACGCGTGGCCGAGGGCCCCGGCCGTGGTCTGCGTCTGGTAGGGCAGCGACCCGCGAGCATCCCGGCCGGCACTGACCGTGGCCCCCCCTGCGCCACCCGCGACCGCCGCGGACACGAGCCCGCCCGCGGGCACGAATCCGCCGGCAGCAGGGACCGTGGCGCGTCGGCGACCGACGGCCAGTTGGGTCGTGTGCACCACGTCGAGCACGAATGCCACGACGAGCCCGATGGCCCCGATGGAGAACAGGTA
>JBBSOS010000162.1:0-6384 GCA_038259505.1 Candidatus Limnocylindrales bacterium
ATGCTCGATGCGGGTGACCGGTTCGCGGTGGTCGAATCGACCTCACACGGCCTCGCCCAGGAGCGTGTGGCCGAAGTGGCCTATGACGTCGCGGTGCACACCAACGTCACCCACGAACACCTCGAGTTCCATCGCACTCCAGAGGCGTACCGCGCGGCCAAGCGACGCCTCTTCGAACACCTCGCGCCAGGTGCTGCGAACCCCGACAAGGGTTACGGCAAGCATGCTGTGGTGAACCTCGATGATCCATTCGCGGGCACGTTCCTGGGCGCCGCGAGCGAGGCTGGCGCGGTCATCCATGGGTACGGCACGGACCCGATGGGGACCGCCACGGTCCGGGCCGTAGCGGTGCGGGAGCATCAGGGCATCGACATGGACGTCCGGACGCCGCGCTGGGAGGCACCGGTGCACCTCGCCCTGGCGGGCCGCTTCAATGTCCACAATGCGCTGGCCGCCATCGGTGTGGGCGAGGCGCTGGGACTCGATCCGGAGGCGATGCGCGCTGGCCTGGGTGCGCTCGCGCGGGTACCCGGTCGCATGGAGTCGGTCGATGCTGGCCAGTCGTTCCGGGTCATCGTCGACTATGCCCACACGCCAGAGGCACTCGCCAAGGCGCTTGACGCCCTGGGCCCGCTGGCCGTCGTCGGTGGGGGCAGGCTCATCTGCGTCTTCGGGTCTGCCGGTGACCGGGATGTGGCCAAGCGGCCGATGATGGGTCGGGTCGCGGGTGAGCGCTGCCGCCTGGTGATCGTCACGGACGAGGATCCGCGATCCGAGGATCCGATGGACATCCTTGACGCCATCGCTGCGGGTGCCGAGCGCGTGGGCAGGGTGCGGGATCGCGACCTGCTGCTCATCCCCGACCGCGCCACGGCCATCGCCAGAGCCATCGAGGAGGCGGGCCCGGGGGATGTCGTGGTCCTCGCGGGCAAGGGCCACGAACGGAGCATCGAGACGGCTGGAGGCCCGGTGTCGTGGGATGAACGGGCGGCCGCCGTTGCCGCGCTCGCCGCCGAGGGGTACACCGGTGGACGCTAGACTCGCGATGATGCCGGGATCGACGGACGCCACGGACGTCACGGACGCCACGGGCGCCACCGCGGTCGCGTCCGGAGGCGGTCGGCTGCGGCTCGTCGACATGACCCAGGCGCCGGCGCGGGAATGGGACGCGATGGCCTGCCGGTCTCCCAGGGGTGAAGCGCTCCAGTCGGTGGCATGGGGCGAGGTCAAGGAACGCTCCGGCTGGCACGCGCGTCGGTACCGGATCGATGACGATGCCGGGCCCCTGGCCGTGGTGTCCCTCCAGGAACGGGACCTGGCTGCACCGGTGATCCGACGCGCACCACCGTCGGTCCGGGGCACGCTGGCCGGCGTGGCTGGATCGTTGGGTCGGTTCCTGTATGCGCCGCTGGGCCCCGTGTTGCTGCGGGACGGACCCGAAGCAGCTACGGCGGCACTGCGCGGCCTGCGGGTCGTCGCGCGCCAGCGACACGCGGCGCTGCTGGTCATCGATCCCCCCTGGGACATTGCGAGCCCGCTCTCCACCACACTGGCCACGGCAGGGTTCACGCGGGCGCATCGAGCGGTCCAGGTCTCGACGACGGGCATGTTCGTTCCGCTCCATCCGGACGAGGATGCCCAGTGGCGCCAACTCAACCAGAATGCCCGGCGCAACGTGGACAAGTGTCGCAAGGCGGGTGTCGAGGTGGTGCGCTTCGACGCGACCACAGACGTGGCTGAGCTGGCGCGGGCGCTCGAGTCCTCCTACGCGATGCTCCTCGAGACAGGCCGGCGAAAGGGCTTCGGGGATGTGCTGCGGCCGGCCGCCTACCACAACCCGGCGCAGCAGCAGCTCATCTCCGCGGGCCACGCATCCCTGTGGGTGGCCCGCCAGGGTGGTCGAGAGCTCGCCCATACGTTGGTCCATCACTCGGGCGATCGGGCGATCCTGTTCGAGGCCGGGGAAGCGGACGCTGACGACTTGGCAACCGTCCCGGCCAGCGACTCGGTCATGGGCATCGATGGGGCATCGGGGACCGGCCCATCGGGCCCATCCGGCGCACCCCGGTTCGCAGCGAACTTCCTGCTCCAGTGGACCATCATCCGATGGGCCGCGACGGCCGGCTTCGCAACCTACGACATGAGCGGCGTGGACAACCACGAGGCACCGGGGCTCCCCGCCGACGAGTCGCATCCGCTGTGGAGCCTGTTCCGCTTCAAGTCCCAGTGGGGAGCAGCACCGGTCCAGTTCGTTGGCGCCTGGGAGTACGCGCCATGGCCGCTGCTCGGATCGAGCCTGCGAACGGCCTGGAGTGCTGCCGACCGCTTGCATGATCGGCGTGCGGGCGACTGATCCTCAGCCGGTGTTCTTGCCCGGGTCCAACTCGGGGTCCGGCACCTCGATGTGACGCCAGAGCGTCCTGGCCAATTGGCGGATCGTTCGGTCGGGGTCGTACAGACCGCGGTTCGAGAGCAGGACGATCACCGCGCCCTCGCGCGGGAAGTACCACAGTCCGTCCTCGTAGCCGCGCAGGCTGCCACCGTGGCCGATCGCGCGGCGCCCGTTGAAGATGCGTGTCCGGGTCCCGAGGCCGTATTCGTCGCGCTTGCGGAATGCCAGCATCTGGGCACGCAACTCGGGAGGCACGACGCGGTCGGTCGAGTACAGCGCCAATGCCCAGCGGGCGAGGTCGGCCGCATCGGAGACCATCGCACCGGCCGAGCCCGCCACGGTGGCGGCAGACATCATGGGCAGCACCCTGCTTCGGCCGGTCTGGTCCCGGAAGACGCTGCCGCCAGCCCACAGGTGGCCGTGCGCAGCATCCCGGGACGTTGCCTCGACGGGCTGGTAGCTGGTGTGCTCGAGGTCGAGCGGGTCGAGCAGCCGGGTCCGGATCTCGTGCGCCGCAGTGTGGCCCGTGATCCGCCGGATGACCTCGCCCAACAGCACGAAGTTGGTGTTCGAGTACTCGAAGCAGCGACCCGGCGCGCACACGGGCGCTCCCACGAGGCGCAGGATGTCGCGCGTCGTCCAGCGACGTGTCGGGTCGCGGAACACCGCCGCGTTGTAGCGGGGTGCCAGGAAGTAGTTGGCGATGCCGCTCGTGTGGCCGAGCAGCTCGCGGATGGTGATCCTGGCCGCCCGCGGATAGTCCGGAAGATAGCGCGCCAGCCGGTCGTCCAGGCCGAGCCGGCCTTCCGCCACCAGTTGCATCACGACCGCCGTCACGAACGTCTTGGTGATGCTCGCGATGCTGAACACCGTGTGCTCGTCGACGGGGCGGGCAGGGGACAACTGCCGATAGCCGCTGACCCCGATCCAGGTGCGCCCATCCGCGAGCCGGATCGCGACCGAGATGCCCGGGGTCGGGATGCGCAGTCGCGCGGCATCGAGCACCCGCTGCAGGTCGGCGGCGGTTGCCTCGTCGAACGGGAGCTCCACCCCGAGCGGATCGGTACTCGGGGCAGGGGACCCTGCGGGCGATGGCAGCGAGCCGACGCTGGCAGACGCTCCTGGCTGGCCCACGCTGGATGACGGTGCCGGCGACCCCGACGGGGTCGATGTGATGGGACTGGCCACGAAGCTCGCCGGTGGCGTGGCTGGCACCACGGTTGCGGCACGGCTGCCCGCTGGCACCAAGGCTGCGGCACGGCCGCCGGCCGGTCCGGTTGACTGCGGCGGGATGATGGCGGAGCCGCCACAACCGGTGAGCGCCAGGATCGCCAGGCCCGTGACGATGGTGCGCTGAGGGAGGGTCAGGGAGGCCACGAGGCACCACGGTACACTGGGCGAGCATGTCTATCCACGTACGGGCTCCCCGGCAGGACCGGTCGAGCCGTGAGACCTCGGTACCGCGTGTCGCTGCGCCTCTGGCGTCGCTGCGCCAGCTAGACGCGGCGGAGGGACGCATCGAGGCGGAGCTGCGGGAGCGGTTCCCGGATGCCGACCTGGCGAAGGTGGGCGAGGCCTACCGCTTCGCACGCGAGGCGCACGGTCCCCAGCGGCGCGCGTCGGGGGAGCCGTACATCACGCACCCGCTGGCCGTGGCGCAGATTCTGTCCGAGCTGGGCCTCGATCCGCTCGCGGTCCAGGCGGCCCTCCTGCACGACGTGCCGGAGGACACCGAGTACTCCATCGCGGACGTCGAGGAGCGCTTCGGTGCCGAGGTGGCCAACCTGGTCGATGGCGTCACCAAGCTGTCCAAGTTCAGCGCCAGGTCCCACGAGGAGCAGCAGGCAGAGAACATCCGAAAGATGTTCCTGGCCATGGCCGAGGACATCCGGGTCGTCCTTATCAAGCTCGCCGACCGGCTCCACAACATGCGCACCCTGGGCGCCCTGCCCATCGAGAAACAGCAACGCATCGCGCGCCAGACCACTGAGATCTATGCCCCCCTCGCCGAGCGTCTGGGTATCTGGCAGTTCAAGTGGGAGCTCGAGGACCTGTGCTTCAAGGCACTCGATCCAGATGCGTACCGGGCGCTTGCCACCCAGCTCGAGAGTCGCCGGCGCGCCCGCGAGGGGTACGTCAAGCGTGCCATGGAGGTGCTCGGCGAGTCGCTCGCGGAGGCCGGTATCGACGCCGAGCTGTCGGGGCGACCCAAGCACATCTACAGCATCCACCGCAAGATGCAGCGCAAGAACGCGGCGCTGAGCGAGATCTACGACATCCACGCCGTGCGGGTGCTGGTCGACAGCGTCCGGGACTGCTACGGCGCCCTGGGCGTCGTGCACGCGCTCTGGCGACCCATCCCGGGCCAGTTCGATGACTACATCGCGATGCCCAAGAACAACGGCTACCAGAGCCTGCACACGGCCGTGGTCGCGGTCGACGGCAAACCCCTCGAGGTCCAGATCCGGACCCATGAGATGCACCGCATCAGCGAGGTGGGCATCGCTGCCCACTGGCGCTACAAGGAGGGGTCGCGGACCGACCGGGCGTACGACGCCAAGCTCGCCTGGCTGCGGCAGCTCATGGACTGGCAGCGGGAAGTCTCTGACGCGACCGAGTTCGTCGAGGGTGTCAAGCTCGATATCTTCCAGGACCAGGTGTTCGTGTTCACGCCGCGCGGCGATGTCAAGGATCTGCCCGCGGGCGCCACGCCCCTGGACTTCGCCTATCGGATCCACACCGATGTCGGCCATGCCTGTATCGGGGCCAAAGTCAACAACCGCCTCGTGTCCCTCGACTACAAGCTCAAGAACGGCGACATCGTCGAGATCGTGACCACCAGGAGTGCCCACGGTCCGTCGCGTGACTGGATCAACCTGGTCACCACGAGCCACGCCAAGGAAAAGATCCGACAGTGGTTCAAGCGCCAGCAACGCGACGAGAACATCGCCCACGGACGTCAGTCGCTCGACCGCGAGCTGCGGCGTCTGGCACGGACCTCCCTCGACAAGATCCCCCACGACCAGATGGTCGAGGTCGCCGAGGCTGCCCGGTTCCCGACCCTGGACGACTTCTACGCCGCGGTCGGCTATGGCGCCGTGAGCGCCCAGTCGGTGGTCATGAAGCTGGGCGTGGCGGACGATACCAGCGAGGTCGTGCTGCCCCAGGTGGCACCACCGCCGCCAGCCCGGACGGGCGGCATCCGGGTCAAGGGCGTGGGCAACGTGCTGGTCCGGTTCGGCAAGTGCTGCCACCCCATCCCGGGCGATCCCATCCGCGGGTACGTCTCGCGTGGCCGTGGCGTCACAGTGCACCAGGCGACCTGCCACACGGTGGTCAACGAGCAGGACCGTGAGCGGTTCATCGACGTCGAGTGGGAGACCGCCGCCGAACAGACGTACCCCATCGCCATCCGCGTCGAGGCGTATGACCGCACTGGTCTGTTGTCGGACATCAGCAACGTCGTGGCCGAGTCACGGATCAACATCGTCGCCGCCCACGTGACGGTGCATGGAGAGCACAAGGCGACCGTCACAGCGACGCTCCAGGTGACCTCGGTCGGACAGCTTGCGCGCGTGATGCAGCGGCTCGGCCGGCTCCGCGACGTGACCTCGGTGCAACGCGACCAGGGGTAGGCCAGGATCGACGATTCCGCGCGCATGTCGTGTCGTCCCGTCATCGGCTTGTCGGGGCTCCCCTGTCGGGGCGCCCCCTGTCGGGGTCCGGCTCCCCGAGACTCGGCGTGTCGCGGTCCGGCGTACGCCAGGTGATCGCCCAGCGATCGAAGCGACGGAGATGACCGGCCATCCGCGCCGGCCACGGGCGGTCGCCCGGCTTCCTCCGTCGTTCTGAGCCAAAGATGATGCAGATCGACGGTGGAAGGGCCTGCGGGCGTCGGCTCGCGGCCAGCCGACCCCCCTCCTCCGCTCGTTGGATCGCTGGGCGCTAATAAGCCGCCGCCCCACCCCGCCGCCACACGGCGCCCCGGCCCG
>JBBSOS010000163.1:0-6383 GCA_038259505.1 Candidatus Limnocylindrales bacterium
ACCTCGGCGGCGTCGGGGTCGAGACAGGCACGGATGATGCCGTTGCCCTTGCCGGAGGTCATCATCAGGCCGATGGTGTCGCCCGTGATGGTCACGTCGAACGACGAGCCCGGTTTGAGGCTGCGCCGCAGGGTGCCACCGGCCGCGTCCTTGGTTGCGACCTTCCCCCAGGGACCGGAGTAGCTGACGCTGTTGGCGGACTCCGGCACGATCTGGATGTTCAAGGGGTCGCCCTCGATCCAGGCACCGGCCTTGCCGCCGGACGGGGTCGCCCTGAGTCGGATCTGGCTGGTGCCGGCCTTGATGCTCTTGTTCACGCCCGTCCGCCCGGTCACGTGGCCGAGGCCCTTGTACTTGCCCCACTTGCCCTTGCTCTGGGTGCGGATCTGGAGCTCGTACCTCGGTCGGCCCTGCGCAGCCTCCTTGCCCGCGGACCAGGTCACCAGCACCGGCACGCTGCCCGACGTGGACACCGGCAGGCGCCGGATGACCACGATCGGTGGCGTCGGCAGGTCCCGTTCCGGGACGACGTCCAGGAAGAAGGTATCGATCCCCTGGGCGTCCGCGTTGTCGGTGGCGATGACCGAGACCGAGAGCCGACCCTGGTCGGTGCTCGCGGGCGTTCCTGCGTAGGCGAGAGTCTCGGGGTCGAAGGTCAGCCAACCGGGGAGCGGCGAGCCATCCTCGAGCGTGGAGCTGATGGTCAGCGAGTCTCCGTGAGCGGTATCGGGATCGGTGAACATGTCGGAGTCGAGCACGAGGGTGAACCGCTGGCCGACCGTCGACAGTTGGTCGGGGGTGGGCTGGGACACCAGGGGCACGTCGTTGATGTCCTTGACCGAGATCGTGAACGTGCCCGAGGCGTCCGCCCCGGCAGTGTCGGTCGCGGTCACGGTGACTGTCAGGTTGCCGGTGTCGGCGTCGTGGGGCGTGCCACTGAAGGTGGCGGTATCCGGGTCGAAGCTGAGCCACTGCGGCAGTGGTGCGCCGTCGGGGCCGGTCGCCCGGAGCGTCAGGGTGTCACCGGTGTCCATGTCCGGGTCGGTGAAGGCGTCCTCCGAGAGCGTAAGCGTGAACGGCGAGTCCTGGTCGATGGACTGGTCCGGGAGCCGGCTCACCAGCGTGGGCGGGTCGTCCACGTTGATGACCTTGAGCGCGAAATCGGTGCTTGCGGTGGCGCCTGCCTTGTCCATGGCCGTGACCGTGATGACCAGGGTGCCCACATCGGAATCCCTGGGCGCGCCGTGGAACGTCCGGTCGCTGCGGGCGAAACCGAGCCATGAGGGCAGCGGCGTGCCGTCCTTCTGGACGGCGTCGTAGGCCAGGGTATCGCCGTCATCCTGTTCCTTGAAGGTGTCCTTGCCGAAGGTGAACGTGAATTCCTGGTCCTGGATGGCCTTCTGCTCGGGGATGGCCTTGCCCACCGTCGGTGGGTGGTTGATGCGGGCGATGCGGACGTTGAGGCCGGTCTGGATGGACTCCCCTGCCAGGTCGGTCGCGGTGACGAGCAGGTTGAGTGTCCCGATGTCGTCACGGGACGGGGTGCCCGAGATGGTCCGCGTCGCTGGGTCGAAATGGAGCCACGCAGGCAGGGCCGAGCCATCGCCGTTGGACACGCTCCAGGTGAGCACATCGCCACTGTCCAGGTCGTCGTCGGTGAAGGCGCTCGCGGGCAGCACGTACGTCCACGTGCTGTCCTCCGTCGCATCCTGATCGGGGATGGGCGTCACGGCCTGCGGCGGGTCGTTGGTGTTGGCGATGTCCAGCTCGAACGTGGTCCGGCCGGTCAGGCCACCGGGGTCGGTCGCGATGACGGCGAGCGTCAGGGTGCCCACGTCAGCGTCAGCCGGGGTGCCCGTGAAGGTCAGGGTCGTGGGATCGAAGCGGAGCCACGCGGGCAGATCCGTGCCGTCGCCCAGGGTGGCGGACCAGGTGAGCGGGTCGGTATCGGTGAACGTGCTGGCAGGGATCTGGAGCTGGAACTCGGCATCCTCGGTGGCGGTCTGGGCCCCGATGGTCGCGCCGAGCACGGGAGCGCCGGGGACCGGTGGCGTCGCCTGGCCGACATCGTTGGTGCCCCAGCAGACGAGGATCCCGTTCGAGGCGATGCCGCAGGCGTGATCGCCACCCACGCTGACCTGGCTGAGGACGATGTTGGGGGTCGGAGTGGCGCCCGGCGCGGTCATGTCACCCCAGCAGGTGGGGACGCCGGCTGACGTGACGCCACAGGCGTAGCTGTCGCCCACGCCCACCGAGATGAAGTGACCCTGGGGCGGCGTCGACTGTCCGGCGTCGTCGGCGCCCCAGCAGGCGAGGCTGCCGTCGGTCGCGATGGCGCACGTCGCGGTGCTGCCCGCGCTGAGCGCCACGTACGATCCTGCGGGTGGCGTCGACTGGCCGGCGTCGTTGGCGCCCCAGCAGGCGAGGCTGCCGTCCGCGGCGATGGCGCAGGAATGACTGGCACCCACGCTGACGGCCGAGAAGGTGCCCGCGGGCGGCGTCGCCTGGCCCTGGTCGTCGGCACCCCAGCAGGCGAGGCTGCCGTCGATGGCCACGGCGCAGGCGTGCCCGTCGCTCACGGCGATCTGGCGCAGGACCGTGCTGGGTGGGGTCCCCGTCAGTGGTGCCCCCCAGCAACTGACGCCACCGGCCGTCGTGAGCGCGCAACTGGTGTCGTCACCGATGCTCACTTCCCGGAAGGCACCCGCGGGGGCGTCGCCCTGGCCCTGGTCGTCGGCGCCCCAACAGGTCACCGAGCTGTCGCTCGACGTGGCGCAACTGTGTCGGGCACCCGATGCCAGCGACCAGTGGCCGACGGGTCCGGTGGCCTGGGCCAGGGCGTCCTCGTAGGTCTCGTATCCCCAGCAGGTGATGGTCCCGTCGGTGCCGATGCCGCATGTCGTGAGATAGCCCGCGGTGACCTCCACGAACGTCTGGGCGGGTGGCGTGGACTCGCCATATGCGTCGTTGCCCCAGCACACGGCGCGGCCGGTCTCGGACAGACCGCAGGAATGGCTGTAGCCGGCGCTCACCGAGACCAGGTGATCCGTGGGCGCGTCGGTCTGGTCCTCGTCGTTGGCACCCCAGCAAGCGGCCGTCCCATCGACCCGCAGGGCACAGGTGTGGCCATAGCCGGCGCTGACGTCCACGAAGCTGCCGCTCGGCGGCGTGGTCTGTCCGGCGTCATCGGCGCCCCAGCAGGCGATGCTCCGATCGGCGGCGAGTGCGCAGGTGTGCGAATCGCCGGCGGTCACCCACGTGTAGGTGCCCGTCGGCGGGGTGGCCTGGCCCTTGTCGTTCCCACCCCAGCAGTCGAGCGTGCCGTCATCGCGGATGCCGCAGGTGTGCCGACCGCCGGCAGCGACCTGCAGGAACCGGTCGCTGGGCGGGCTCGACTGGTCATCACCATCGTAGCCCCAGCAGTTGACGGTGCCATCGGTCAGGACGCCACAGGAATGGAGGTTGCCACTGGCACTGATCTGCCGGAACGTATCGTCGGCCGCGGGCGCCAGATCGGCCGGGTCCCCCTTGCCCCAGCACCAGGCGTGTCCGTTCGTGGCCAGGGCACAGGCGTGGTCGTGACCAAGGCTGAGCTGCTCCACGCGGGGCGTGCCCGCATCCGGCTGCGCGGCCGTGGCCGTGGCCGGAGCGACGACCGTGATCGCGGCGAGCATGAGCAACAACGCCGAGACGACGCTGCGGATGCGCCACTGTCGCGTGGCGACGTCGAGGCGAAGGGAGCTGGAGCGCACGGGGCCGCCTCCTGGCGTGGAACGGGCTGCGGATACCGACCGTGGTGGAGCAGGCTCCAGTCAGGGTCCGGCGAGCATGATGGCGTGGGGTCTGGTGCGATCGGAACCGTCCGACAGTCCCATGGGGCATGCGTCGGAGGCAGTACCAGCGGCGACCGACGCGAAGCGGACCGGGCGCGGGCCGGATCCGGCGCTGGGTCCGATGAGTGGTGGACCCGGGCTGGGTCGACGAGCGGTCAGGGACCGGCCACCGACACGACGCTGACTCCTTCGGTCAGTCACTCGTCCTGATGGGCACCTGCGCCTGGACGACGCCGCGATCGCTCAGGCGTCCGGACGAGCGCACCACATCGAGCTTGAGCAGCCAGTCCCGGGCTGCGGTGGGCATGGTGATGGGCAGCGCCAGATCCACGGAGCCACCGGGCCGCAGGCCGTTGGGGAGCGGCACCGATCCCACCAGTCGGCCCACCGCACCGGACCCGTCGTAGAACAGGACGCGAGGCACGAGGCGACCCTCGAGATGCCATCCCGAGGAGCGCACCTGTCCGGTGTTGGTCAGGCGCACCCGGACCGTGCCGTCGCCGCCTGCCGGGAGCTCGGCGGGCGCATCGATGCGGCTGTACCGGATGCCGGTGCGACGGCTGGCCAGCCACGAGCTGACACCGTCGTAGTACGCGGCCGCGATGGCGGTCCGCACGTGCGGATCCCTGAGGCGCGCACGCTCCGGCGCGGTATCGAGGAACAGCGACTCCCCCAGGATCGCCGGCATGAGCGCCGGCCGGGGCGACGTGGCCGTGGCTCCCCGCAGGGACACGTAGTGGCCCGGTCCGATGCCTCGGTCGTGGACCTTCCAGTTGCGGGACTGGAACGCGCGCAGGCGCCGGATGTGTGCTGCCAGCACAGCCGTACCCAGTCGGAGGCTCTCGGCGGACCATGGCCGGCTCCGATTCACGAACACCTCGGTCCCCTGCCCGCAGCGACAGCTCGCGGCGTTGTCGTGGATGTTGAGCATCAGGTCGGCCCGGGCCAGGTTGCCGACGTCGTTGCGGGCGACCAGCTCGTCGGCATGGTCGATGCGTCCATCTGCGTTGCGGTCCATCGCGGGCCGGTTGACATCCCGGTTCGTGGCGCGGGTCATGACCACCATCACACCGGCCGACTCGAGCATCTGACGGACACGCATCGCGATATCCAGGTTGATGTCGGCTTCCCGGGTGTGGGCGACGATGGCGCCCGGGTCGCTGCCGCCATGACCCGGGTTGATGGCAACGACGATGGCCCCCGGCCTGGCCGGATACAGCTCCCGGGATGCCTTGGTCACCCACCGAACGAGTGATGCGCTGCCTGATGGCGTGCGCGCCACGACCCGGAACAGATATGGCCCATCGGGGACCAGGTGGCCCTTGCGGTCACGGCCATCCCAGGTCACCCTGGTCGTGCCCCTGGACCTCGACCGTCGGTCGAGCATCACCCGCACGAGATGGCCGTCATAGTCCTTGACCCTGATCGTCAGCCTGACTGCCGCGCTCAGGGCCACGCTCAGTCTCACCCGGGACCGCGAGCCGGAGCCCTTGAACGGCGAGCCGCTCACGGCCGCGGTCAGGCGGGGACCGCCAGCGGCGGCTGGGGCGGGTCGAAGCACCAGCGCGCCGGCCACGAGGAGCATCAGGCTGAGGACGAGCGGCAGCGCGACCTGCACGAGCGAGGGCGGCCCACTGCGGATCAGGCGCGGACGGATGCGAAGCAGGCGCGGGCGAACGTGAGTCAGGCGCGACCGATGGAGCATCGCGCGGATAGTGACACTCGCCACGGGTCGACGTCGTCATCGAGGGCGGAGGGCGCGGTGCAGGGCGGGCTGCGGGCCAGGCGCCCGGTGGCACCGGCCGTCCGGGTCATCGGCGATGGGACCATGGTCCGCTTCCCGGCGTCCGGTCAGTTCGTGACGATAGCCACGGACTGAGGGGTCGCTGGTGGGCGTTGCTCGGACGCTTGCCGGTGGCCCCTCGTCTCTATCGGCGACCACCCGCAGGGTCCCCGGACGCGGGGCCATGCACGACCCGCGTTCACGCATCACCGGCGCAGGCGGTCCGTCGTCGACCCGCGTACGCTGTCGTCGTTCGTCTGCGCAGATACGGAGGCCCCGTGGGGTTCGTTGGGACTCGGCGCATCGGAGACTGGCGCTTCCGCGTCGCGGCGCTGGCGCTCGGTGTCGGCCTCATCGTGCCGGGTCATGCGCTCGGTGCGGCGCCAGTGGTGCCGGGTGCGACGGCGGGGCTCGATCGTGTCCCCGCGGCCGGCGCGCCCACCCGCAAGCCTGCCATCGCAGGCGACTGGATCGTGGTGCTCGACCCGGGCGCCCTCTCCTCGACGGACCGGGGCGGCGTCCTGCGCCTGGATACGGGTGCCGGACGGACGGCGGCCCGCGGCCGCGCGCTCAGCACGGATCGCGCCATCGATCGCCTGTCGAGCATCGGGGGCTTCCACGTCGGCACGCGGTACGCCTGGGCCCTCCAGGGCTTCAGTGCCCGATTGACGGCCGGCCAGGTAAGTGCCCTGCGGCGCGATCCGGCGGTCGCTCGTGTCGTGCCCGATACCGAGGTCTATGTGGCTGCTGACTCCTGGCCGCCAGGC